>DATKTF010000260.1:0-6780 GCA_035531255.1 Cellulomonadaceae bacterium | reverse complement strand
GGAGCCCGCCTCACCGGTGAAGAAGAGGAGCTCGAGAGCGCGCTTCGCGACGGTCCAGTTCCAGCCCCACTCGCCACGGGTCCGCGGATGGTCGGCCTCGAACAACGCGTGCACCTCGCTCGCGGTCATCGGCCCCTGCTCCCTCAGCAGGTCACGGACCTCCTGCACGACGCCCGCATGCTGTCGCGCGACCCCGCTGATCGCACCCCACGCCTCGCTCGCGAGCTGGCGTTGCCGCCAGGCGAGCAGGCGGTACGTGCGCGGTGGGACGTAGGACGCCTCGTGCGCCCAGTACTCGACCAGTCGCCGCGGTGCGGAGCTGGAGGCGCGATCGAGCAGACCGGTGTCGTACGGACCGAGACGGGAGTACAGCGGCATGAGGTGAGCGCGCGCGAGAACGTTCACGGAGTCGATCTGGATCAGGCCGACGCGATCGACCACCTGCTGGAGGCGCCGCATCGTCGGGACGGCCGCGTCGGCCCGTCGGCCGTCCAGCCTCTGGGCGCGCAAAGCGATCCGACGGGCCTGCGACAACGAGAGGCTCTCCGACGAGGGTCGTCCGGCAGTCGGATCCGGTGTTCGGGACATCGCACCATCCTGCCCGGGGGGACCGACATCCGTCCGACGCCGCAGGGGCCCGGGTCGACCGTCGTCGTCCCGGGCCCCTGCGGTCGCGGCGTGACACTCGCGCGCCGCGGAGCTTTCAGCCGGTCACCGCGCGCATCGCAACCGGCGAGTCGAGCTTGATGACTCCGTAGTTCCAGCCGTGGCGGCGGTAGGCGACCGACGGCTGGGCCGTCTCGACGTCGACGAAGAGGAAGAAGTCGTGACCGACCAGCTCCATCTCGTAGAGCGCGTCGTCGACGGTCATCGGGTGGGCCGCGTGGACCTTCTGCCTGATCACGACGGGTGAGTCGCCCAGGGTGGTCTCGGCGACCTCGCCCGGGACCACGGGTCCGTGCGACTCCTCCGCGGGGGCCGGGGGCCGGACGTCGACGGGGGCGAGGGGCGTGTGCAGGCGGTGGTCCTTCCGCCTGTCGCGAGATCGACGCAGGCGCTCCTGCAGCTTGGCGATCGCGAGGTCGAAGGCGCCGTAGCGGTCGTCGGCGCTCGCTTCGGCGCGAATCACCGGACCCTTGTCCACCACGGTGATCTCCACCCGCTCGGCGATCCCCGCCTGGCGCGGATTGCGCTCATGGCTGACCTCGACGTCGATCCGCTGCGCGGTCGGAGCGAGCTGTTCGATCTTGGCCAGCTTCTCCTTGACGTGATCGCGGAACTTCTCGGGGACCTCGGTGTGTCGGCCAGCGACGACGATCTCCATGTGAGCCTCCAGATGGGCCTCAGACCGGGCGGGAACCCACCCGGCCACCTGCGCGGAACGCCCCGTAGGGCCGGTTCTGGCCTCACCTCCTTCGGCACCGGCGGAGGACGGGAGAGCGTCGCCGGACGCCCGTTCCCCGCGGGGTCTGGACCCACCGTAACTCTCCGGCTCGAGGGATGTCAGCATGACGTTCCCGACTTCATCCACAGGTGTCGGACGGTGCGGGGACCCCTCCGACGACGCGCCCCCGCGGCCGCGAGGCGGGGGCGTCGCGGCGAGCACGACGGCCCCGACGACGACCGCCCCCACACCCTCCAACGCACGGGCGCACGCGGCGAGGGTGGCTCCGGTGGTGACGACGTCGTCGACGAGGAGCACGCGGGCGCCGGTGCCGACGACGGGCCCGCGACGACGCACACGGACGGCGCCGGCCAGGTTGCGCCCACGAGCGCGAGCACCCAGGCCCACCTGGTCCGCCGCCCCACGACGGCGGTGCAGTGCCGGCGCCACGGTCGCGGTCAGTCCGTGCGCCCGCGCGGTCGCCGCGACGACGTCGGCGAGACCCGCGACGAGGTCGGCGCCACGATGACGACGCGCGCCGGCCGAGGACGGTACCGGCACCACGAGGAGACCCTGCCCGTCTGCGACGCCGAGCCCGGCACGCCCGTGGTCAACCACCTCGGCCACGGACCTGGCGACCGCGTCGCGCAGAGGGCGCGTGAGGTCACTGCGTCCGCGGTCCTTCCACGCCACGACGATCCCGCGGACCGGTCCGACATAGGGCGCTGCCGCCCAGATCGGTGCCGGTTCGCCGATCATCCGATCCCAACGTGGTGCGGCTGTCTCGCAGCGCATCACGGGATCTCGCAGCGTCGACGCGCACGCCTCGCAGAGCACCACGTCCCGTGCTCCGCAACCGGCGCACTCGACCGGAACGACGAGGCGCGCGAGGTCGCGCACCGCACGAACGGCTGCCGACCGGGCACGCGTGACGGGTACCAGGGCCCGATCCGCTCGTCGTCGCACGGGTACAGCGTCGTGGGCCGTGCCAGGCCGGTGCATGCCGGTCCGCCCGAGTGGAGCGACACGCCCGTCACCTGCGTCCGACCGCCCGGAACACGAGGCGTGGTGCCATCACCGACCGAGGGGACGTCGCCACGCGCGTCCGGTCAGCCGGGGTACGCCGGTGTGCCGATGCCGTCGACGACCTTCCGCCAGCTCAGACCCTGGAGCGAGTACACCGAGCCGTCGGAGGTCCCGGCATAGATCGACCGGTCGCCCTTGCCTGCGCCCAGCGCGACGACACCGTCGAGCACGGGGAGCATCCGGGTCCGGTCGCCGATCGGCACGATGGCCACCGTCGAGGCCGTCGAGCCGGTGACCCGTCCGAGAACCGCGAGCGTCTGCTCGTCGACCCAGACCACGGATCCTGCGTCGGTCAGCGACGCGCCGACCCGCAGCGGCGCGTCGAGCCGGACGGGGCGACCCGACCCGTCGCGCACGATCGCTGCGAGGTCGACCGCGACGCCGTCCTGGCCGTCCGAGACCACAGCGATCCGCGCGCCGTCGTGCGAGACGCGGATCGACTCGACCGTCCTGTTCGCGAGCCAGTCGGCGGAGACCGTCGCCGGGGTGCCGTTGGCCTCGACCGCCTGCACCGGTGAGCCCACGGTCGCCGACCCGGTCCAGATCCAGCCGAACCGGTCGACGGACGGAGCCAGCAGCTGGATGCCCGTGAGCAGCGTGACGGCGGCCTTCTCGGCCGTCGGAGCGAGCACGAGCCGGTTCGGCCCCGCCAGCAGCACGACGAGCTTCCCGTCGTCGCTCTGGGCCGGGCTCCGCGCATCGAGACCCACGAGCGACCCGGCACCCGGCACGGGCGCGGCCAGGGTCCCGTTGAGCGTCACCAGCTGATCACCCTGGATCGCGACGGGCAGCACGTTCGGCGTCGGGTCCACCGCGAGATCAGCCTCGGTGACCGACTGCATCGGCACACCGGCGACCGAGAGCTGGATCGAGCGAACACCCGGCAGCTTCATCAGCGTCACGTCGAGCTGGGTGCGCATGAGGCGCCGCTGGTCGGCGTCCGCCGAGAGCACGGGCCCGGACACGTCGACGAGTGCGGTGCCGTTGTTGTCGACCGTCACACCGTTGACCGTCTGGGTCACGCCGTCCGGGAACGCGGTGTCGACGGCGTCCCTCAGGAACTGCGACGGTCCGGCGAGCAGCGCGTTGACCGCTCCTGTCACCGCGTTCCGCACCGGGAACCAGCGGATCTCCGGGACGAGGAACGTGTGGTCCTTGCTGAGGAAGTAGATCGGGGTCGACCGGTAGACCGAGACGAAGTTCGGGTCGGAGACCAGCACGCCGTCGGGGAGGCCCGAGATCCTCCACTGGCCGGCGGGATCCTTCTGGAGGTCGAACGTCCCCTCCCACTTCGCTCCCGGTGCCGCCTCGGTGTACTGGCCGTTGGCGTCGATGGTCGCCTCCCACGGATACGTGAGGCTGACCTCCGACTCCGTCGGGCTCGTGATCTGCGGGGTGCCCTTCGCGGAGTACACGACGACCTGCTGCTGGGGGTCCCACGTCGACTGCGCACTGCCGGTGAGGTACTCCCGCGCGACCGCGAAGTTGTCGGTGTTGCCGGCTGCGCCCGCCTGCAGGAAGCCGCGCACGATCTCCTGGGGGTTGGCGTCGGCCGGCGGCCCGTACGCGAGAAGCACGACCGGTCCGGGCTCGCTGACGGCACCGTCCCCGGTCCCCACGGGTCCCGCGGTCGGGATCCCGTCGCACGCGGCGAGCACGCCGATCACGGCAACCAGTGCCACCGCGAGAACGACGGTCCGCGACCCACGGCGACGGGGCGAACGAGCGAGGGTCATCGCATCTCCAGCTGATCCATGTCGGGAAGCGCCGCAGGGTCGACGGCCGACTGCGGCGAGGCGGTCCATCGTGGGATGGGGGCCGGCGGGGCGGGCGGCGGCTCGAGCGGCAGCGGTGACGCCGTGAGCGCGATCCCGGCGCGTCTCGGGACCGTGAGCCGGAACGAGGCACCGTGGCCGGGGAGTCCCCATGCCTCGAGCCAGCCACCGTGCAGCCGGGCGTCCTCGAGCGAGATCGCCAGCCCGAGACCCGTCCCGCCGGTGGTCCGCGCGCGCGCCGGGTCCGCGCGCCAGAACCGGTCGAACACGTGGGTCGCCTCCTCCGGCGTCATCCCGACACCGTGGTCCCGCACGGTGACCGCGACGGCCCGGCCGTCACTCGCCGCCTCGATCTCGACCGTCGAGCCTTCCGCGTGCTCGATCGCGTTCACCAGCAGGTTCCGGAGGATCCGCTCGGCCCGTCTCGGGTCGATGTCCGCACGGCACCCGGCCTCCGGGAGCGTGACGCGGAGCCAGGTCGACCGTCGCTCGGCGAGCGGCATCGCGTGCTCGACCGCGGCGAGCACGACGTCGCACATGTCTCGGTCCTCGGCGTCGAGCATCGCGGCGCCCGCGTCGAAGCGGCTGATCTCGAGCAGGTCGGCCAGCAGGTCCTCGAACCGGTCGAGCTGGGTCGCGAGCAGCTCGGCGGACCGCTTCGCCGCAGGCTCGAAGTCGGCCCGCGCGGCGTGCAGCACCTCGCCCGCCATCCGGATCGTGGTCAGAGGGGTGCGGAGCTCGTGCGAGACGTCCGACACGAAGCGCCGCTGCAGCGTCGACAGCTCCTCGAGCCGTGCGATCTGGATCTGCAGGCTGCCGGCCATCTCGTTGAACGAGCGCGCGAGCGTCGCCATCTCGTCCTGGCCGCGCACCTTCATGCGCTCGGTGAGGTGGCCGTCGGCCAACCGCTCCGCGACGCGCGCAGCCACCCGCACCGGGCGCACCGCCTGCCGCGTGACCAAGAAGGTCATCCCCCCGAGGAGCAGGACGAGCGCCGCTCCCCCGAGCAGCAGGACCCGTTGCAGGAACTCCAGGCTCTGCTGCTCGGACTCGAGGTTGTAGAGGAAGTAGAGCTCGTAGGTGCCGGCGACCGGGACGTTCACCTTCGACCCGACGATGATGGCCGGCTGGGACTCCTCGCCGCCGGACGCGACCCGCACCGGCTCGGCGACCGACTGCCACCGCTGCCCCTTCCCGGAGACCGTCGCGGCTCGGAGCTCGGGGCTGATCAGCGGGACGAGGTCCGACGCGGACACGACGGTGTTCACCACGATCGGCGCATGGTTCCCCGGCGACGGCAGCAGGAAGACCTCTCGATCACCCGAACCGCCGGACTGCAGGGCCCGCGCCATGTCGTTGAGGAGCTCCTGGACGTCGGACTCGGTCCCCGCGGTCGACGAGTCGAAGGTGTTCTGCGCCTGCTGGGTGCTCCTGGCGCTCTCGCCGAGGATCTGGGTGACCCGCTGGTCGAAGATCCCGTTGCGGATGCGGGCGGACAAGAAGGCCCCGAGGGCGACCAGGACGATCAGCCCGATCGCGAGGGTCGACGTGATGACGCGCAGCTGGAGCGACGCCCGCCAACGCATCGTGAGCGTCCTGGTCCACCGCCACACGCGAACCTGCACGCGGCGCCACGCCCGCGCGGCGGGCCCTCTGCCGGCCACCGCTACCGCTCGTTCAGGGCCGTCACGGCGACGTCACGCCCGCCTTGTACCCGACGCCGCGGACCGTGACGACGATCTCCGGCTGCTCGGGATCGGCCTCGATCTTCGACCGGAGCCTCTGCACGTGGACGTTGACGAGTCGCGTGTCCGCCGCGTGCCGATAGCCCCAGACCTTCTCGAGCAGCACCTCGCGAGTGAAGACCTGCCACGGCTTGCGGGCCAGCGCCACCAGGAGGTCGAACTCCAGCGGGGTGAGCGAGATGGGCACCCCGGCGCGCGCGACGCGGTGCCCGGTCACGTCGATCGTGAGGTCACCGATCGTGAGGTGCTCCGGCGCGGGCTCATCGCTCCGCCGCAGGCGCGCACGGACCCGCGCGATGAGCTCCTTGGGCTTGAACGGCTTCGAGATGTAGTCGTCGGCGCCCGACTCGAGCCCCACGACCACGTCGATCGTGTCGCTCTTCGCCGTCAGCATCACGATCGGGACGCCGGACTCGGCGCGGATGAGCCGGCACACCTCGTTCCCATCCTTGCCCGGGAGCATGAGGTCGAGCAGCACGAGATCGGGCTGGGTCTGCCGGAACGCCGCGAGCGCGCCGTCCCCGTCCGCGCAGAACGACGGCTCGAACCCCTCGGACCGCAGCACGATGCCGATCATCTCGGCGAGCGCCGTGTCATCGTCGACCACCAGCACGCGACCCTTCATGCCCCTATCGTGTCACCACCTGGAGGGTGCCGTGCCCGACGTGACTACGCGGCGCACCGGGCGCCTCAGGTCCCCCCTCTCGCGGCCGACGCGAGGGCACCGAGGACCCGCGGTTCTGCATCGTCGGGCAGCATGGTCGTGGCACGATGATCGCGCCGCCAGCCA
>DATKTF010000259.1:0-5083 GCA_035531255.1 Cellulomonadaceae bacterium | reverse complement strand
CCTCCCCACGCCGGTGTCCCAGACGTTCGACCCGACCCGCTGGCGCGCGGTCGGCGGCTTCGAGGACCTCACGGACCTGACGTACCACCGCGGCGTCGACCGGACGGGTGACGAGCGCGACCTTCCCGTCGTCCGTGTGGCCTTCGACAGGCCCGAGGTGCGCAACGCGTTCCGACCGCACACGGTGGACGAGCTGTACCGCGTCCTCGACCACGCGCGGATGACCTCCGACGTCGGCACCGTGCTGCTCACCGGCAACGGACCGAGCCCCCGGGACGGCGGGTGGGCGTTCTGCTCGGGTGGCGACCAGCGCATCCGCGGACGCGACGGCTACCGCTACACGGACTCCACCGAGACGGAGACCGCGGACCACGTCGACCCGGCGCGGGCGGGACGGCTGCACATCCTCGAGGTGCAGCGGCTGATCCGCACGATGCCGAAGGTCGTGGTCGCGGTCGTCGGGGGCTGGGCCGCGGGCGGCGGGCACTCGCTGCACGTCGTCGCGGACCTCACGATCGCGAGCCGGCAGCACGCGCGGTTCATGCAGACAGACGCGAACGTCGGGTCCTTCGATGCGGGCTACGGCTCCGCCTACCTCGCCCGTCAGGTCGGCCAGAAGCGTGCGCGGGAGATCTTCTTCCTGGCGCGGGAGTACTCGGCCGAGCAGGCCCTCGCCTGGGGTGCGGTGAACGACGTCGTCGATCACGACCGGCTCGAGGACGCCGCTCTCGAGTACGCCCGGATCATCGCAACCAAGTCACCGCAGGCGATCCGGATGCTCAAGTTCGCCTTCAACCTGGCGGACGACGGCCTCGCCGGTCAGCAGGTGTTCGCCGGAGAGGCGACCCGGCTCGCGTACATGACCGACGAGGCGGTCGAGGGGCGGGACGCCTTCCTCGAGCACCGCGACCCCGACTGGTCCGGCTTCCCGTACGCGTTCTGATCGACCTCTCAGCGGGCGGGGACCAGCCAGCCCAGGACGCTCACGAGCTGGCTCGCTCCCCAGGCCAGACCGACGACCAGTCCGAGAAGGATGACCAGGGCGAGCACGACGGGCACGGCCTCGCGGAGATCGTGCTCGATCGGGTCGTGATCCGGGTGGTGCGTGATCGAGGTCATGCCTCAGGTTCGCCCGAGAGGGCACCTCAGCGGATCGACCCCTGGGCTGGGCGCTGGGCGACGGTCGTCATCCTCGGGGCGGTGCCGGGGCCTCCGGCGTCATGCTGCAGGATGAGTCGACACCGTCAGGATGCGCTGACCGATCCTGAGGTGCGCGGCACGAGCTCGATCCAGGTCGTGCCGGGGGCGAGCGTGATCGGAGCGCCGTTCGCGCCGGTCAGGACGACCGGTTGCGCGACCGAGGCCTTCGACCACCTGGCTGCGACCTGCTTGCCGCCGCTGAACACGAGGGCCTCACCGCTGTCGGTCATGATCGTCTCGGGCACCGGGTTGCCCGCCGGATCCGTGGTGCCGGTGTTCGCGAGCTGGACCCGCAGCACCACCACGTTCGTCGCGGAGAGCCGCACCCCTGTCGACGTCACGGCAGGCGTGCTGCCCTCCGAGCGCAGGAACGCGTTCTGCGCCGCTGACCAGGTCCACACGGGGTGCTCGACGCCGGACATCCGGATGTCGATCGTGGTGACGGCCGTGCCCGACGCGATGGCGGACGCCTGCTGCGCAGTGGTCGCGAACGTGAACTGAGGAGCGGGCGAGGCCGAGTGGGCGGCGTCGGCGAGCGACCAGAACGTCGTCGGTGTCCCGATCACGTTGTGCGGAGCCCTGCGGGCGCTGGTCCGCGCGAAGCCCTTGGCCCCGAGGTCCATGCTGATGATCTGGACCCCGGCGGCCTTGATCTCGTTGACGAACCCGGCCTGCCCGCCCGAGAACGCGATCAGGCCGTGCATCGGCGCGCTGATGTCGGCGTCCATGGGTCGCACCGACCGCACCGGACCGACCTTGTCGGGCACGACCGACTGGTAGACGGCCGCGAACCGGGTGATGCCGCCCTCCACGACCTCCTCCCAGACCATGTCCGCCTGGTCGAGCCCCGTCTGAGGTCGCGCGTCGATCGAGTTCTCGATCTTCACCGTGAGCGCCGGCCGGGTCACGACGTCGGCCGACGCCACACCGGTCAGCGGCCACGTCGG
Organism: Cellulomonadaceae bacterium; assembly: GCA_035531255.1. Lineage (GTDB taxonomy): Bacteria > Actinomycetota > Actinomycetes > Actinomycetales > Cellulomonadaceae > JAJDFX01. The sequence goes on along the minus strand of DATKTF010000259.1, from coordinate 2,936 downwards.
CGGGATGACGGGCGTCGGCGGCGCGCTCTTGTCCGGCGCGATCGACGGGCCGAGCGTCAGGTTCGCCGTCGAGGGTGCCGTCGGCGTCGAGCCGCACGCGGCGAGGGCGACGACCACGCCGGCCGTGAGCAGGGCGGCGACACCGCTGCGAGACGAACGGGCTGCGCGGGTCGCGGAGAAGAGCACGGGCAGACTCCTTGTGGGTGCGGCCGGGCGGCAGGGTTGTCAACGCCACTCTACGTCGCGACCTAGGCTGGACCGGTGAGTCGCCCGTTGATCCCCGCACCGGTGTCGGCGAGCCGGGCGCTCGACCTGCTCCCCCTGCTCGACGCCGCGCTCTCGGGGGACGGACCTGCGATCGCCCCGACGGATCCTGCCGGGAGTGTCACCTCGGTCACCGGCGCCGAGGTGCCCGACGACGTCGCCGTCGTCCTCCGCACCTCCGGCTCGACCGGTGCGAGTCGCGCCGTCATGCTCGGGTCCCGGGCGCTGCGTGCGTCCGCCGAGGCGACCGCTCGCGCCCTCGGTGCGACAGGCGGTGGACGCACGCAGTGGCTGCTCGCGCTGCCGCCGGTGCACGTGGCCGGCGTGCAGGTCGTCGTCCGCTCCGTGCTCGCCGGAACTGTTCCAGCGGTGATGGACCTCTCGGGCGGGTTCCGTGCCGCGTCGTTCGCCGCGACGGCCGCGACGATGACCGGGGATCGGCGGCACACGTCTCTCGTGCCCACCCAGCTCGTCCGACTGCTCGACGACTCCGACGGGGTGCGCGCGCTCCGGTCCTTCGACGCCGTCCTGCTCGGCGGTGCCGCGACGACGACGGCGCTGCTCGCGCGCGCCCGCGGCGCCGGGATCCGGGCCGTCACGACCTACGGGATGACCGAGACCTGCGGTGGCTGCGTGTACGACGGCCGCCCGCTGGACGGCGTCCGCGTCGACCTCGACGACGAGGGCCGGATCCTGCTCGGCGGACCGGTGCTCGCCACGGGGTACCTCGGACGTCCGGACCTCGACGACGAGGCGTTCGTCACCCGGCTCGGCGAACGCTGGCTGCGGACCTCCGACCTCGGGACCCTCGACGACGCCGGTCGACTCCGGGTCACCGGGCGCGTCGACGACGTGATCATCTCCGGCGGCGTGAAGGTCTCTCCCGCCGCCGTCGAGCACGTGCTCGCCGAGGTCGACGGCGTCGCCGAGGTGTGCGTCGTCGGGCTGCCCGACGACGAGTGGGGGCAGTCGGTGACCGCCGTGCTGGTGCTGCGGTCGGGCGCCAGGGCGCCCACGCTCGCGACGGTCCGTGCCGCGGCGGCCGAGCGGCTCGGTGCAGCGTCCGCACCGCGCGACGTCGTCGTCGTCGGTTCGCTCCCGCTCCGGGGACCGGGCAAGCCGGACCGGCGTGCGGCGGCGGCCCTCGCGCGAGAACTGCTGGCACACTGACAAGCCGCAGTCACCGCCCGGTTCCGCAGACCGGGATCACCTGACAGACGAACGGAGCCCGATGGCCACCTCCGGTGAGTGGATCGCCGGTGCGCGCCCCCGCACCCTTCCGGCAGCCGCCGCGCCGATCCTGGTCGGCACCGGCGCGGCCTCACAGCTCGGCTCCGCGCGTCCGGTTCTCGCGCTGCTCGCCCTCGGCGTCGCGCTCGCGATGCAGGTCGGCGTGAACTACGCGAACGACTACTCGGACGGCGTCCGCGGGACGGACCTGGACCGCGTCGGCCCGCTCCGGCTCACCGCCGCAGGGCTCGCCACTCCCGGACACGTCAGGCTCGCCGCGTTCGCCGCGTTCGGGTCCTCCGCCCTGTTCGGCGTCGTCCTCGTCGCGCTGTCCGGGTCCTGGTGGCTGCTCGGAGTCGGCGTCGTGGCGATCGCAGCGGCGTGGTTCTACACGGGGGGGCGGAGCCCCTACGGCTACCGCGGTCTGGGTGAGGTCGGCGTCTTCGTGTTCTTCGGCCTGGTCGCCGTGCTCGGGACGACCTACACGCAGGCGGACCGGGTCTCGTGGGCGGCGCTCGCGGGCGCCACGGGCGTCGGCCTGCTCGCGTGCGCGCTGCTGATGATCAACAACCTGCGGGACATCCCGACCGACGTCGTGGCGGGCAAGCGCACGATCGCGGTCCGAATCGGCGACCGGCGGGCGAGACGGACCTACGCGGCCCTGCTCACGATCCCCCTCGCGCTGGGCGCGGCGTGCACGATCGTGGCGCCGTGGTCCCTGCTCGTGCTCCTGCTCTCAGCGCCGGTGGTCCTGCTCAGCACCGCGGTCGTCGCGGGAGCGCGCGGTCGGCTGCTGATCAAGATCCTCGGTTTCACGGGCATGCTCGAGCTCGTCTACGGTGCGCTCCTCGGGCTCGGGCTGGCGCTCTGACGTCCTGACGTCGTCGCCCGGGGCCGTGAACCCGGCTGCCTCGTCGGGCGCCCCGGCGTCGACGATCGCGTCCTCCACCGCGGCGTCCTCCTCGACGTTCGGGGAGAACCTGTGGCCCGCCTCGCGGGCCGCAGCGCGGGCCTGCACGCGCTCGGCGATCTGCAGGGCCGCGCGGTCGCGCGGACCGGCGAGGAGGACGTAGGACAGCGCCCACGCGAGGAACGCCGCCAGCAGGACCGAGAGCCACGAACCGAGTCCGACCCACCAGAGCAGCCAGACGCAGATCCCGAACAGCCCCAGGCGGAGCAGCGAATAGATCACGATGGGCACGGACCCAGAATACGTCGGGGCACGTCGGGATCCGGCTCGGGACGTCGGGCCTCGGAGACCGATGCGTACGCTAGGGCGATGAAGAACGTCGGTGCGCTCCTGCTGATCGGGCTCGTCGTCTACTCGGTCGTGGACGTCCTGAGAAGCGACAAGGACGAGCGGATCGGGCTCCCGCGGTGGGCGTGGGTCGTGCTGCTGATCCTCGTGCCGCTGGTCGGGTCGATCGTCTGGATCGCCGTGA
>DATKTF010000258.1:0-3312 GCA_035531255.1 Cellulomonadaceae bacterium | reverse complement strand
GACCGACGACATCCGGTTGAGCTCTTCCAGACGGATCACGACGTCACGGATGTCCTCCCCCGGGGTCGTCACGCGTGACGCGATCTGCCACAAGGTGTCGCCGGCGGCGACCGTGTACACCTCGACCCGGAGCGGACCGCTGTCGTCCGCAGCGGCTGCTCGTCCCGCGAGAAGGATGACACCGACGGCGAGGACGACGACCAGCACCACCGCACGACGACCGCGGGCGGTCAGCCTCAGCCGATGCGAGCGAACGAGATCTTCGCTCGACCGCGTCCCCGCGTCGCGACCCGACACGCCGGGCCCCGCCACCCGCGAGCCGCGGAGGCCGGTGCGCCCCGCGCCGACGCCTTCCCGGGCCATACGGGGCGAGACCGCCACTGCACTCATCGTCGTTCCTCTCCGCGTTCCGGTCGTGTCCGTCGTCTCGATCGTCGAACACCTGTACGTCGTACATCTGTACGAAGGTCTACCACCAGGCGCCGACATCTGTCGAGACACGCTCGAACACCTGTTTGATCCGACACCCGTTCCGCCCTAGGCTCTCGAACGAGGCACAGCGGATCACGAGCCACTGACATGCGCCTTCATCGGGCGATCGCGACGACGGCCCGCGGCACGGAGCAGCACCGGACGAAGGAGAGCGGGATGGCGACAGACAGGAACCCGCCGCGCGGGGAGTCGGCAGGCACGGAGGTGGCGATCGCCTCGGTGCACGCCCTCCCGGACGGTTCCGCCGACGCCGACGGGCTGACCCCTCGACAGCGCCTCGTCCTCGACACGATCCGCAGCTCCGTCGAGCGCCGCGGCTATCCGCCGAGCATGCGTGAGATCGGCGACGCCGTCGGACTCACGAGCCCGTCGAGCGTCAAGCACCAGCTCACGACCCTCGAGCGCAAGGGCTACCTGCGTCGGGACCCGAACCGCCCCCGTGCGATCGAGGTGATGCACCCGGACGACTCACGGGGGATCGCCCCGCTCGCAGGACGACCCTGGTCGCAGGACGACCACCTCGGAGATCTCGGCGTCGACACCCTGGCGTTGCACGACGGCGCGCCGACGCCGTCGTACGTCCCGGTGGTCGGACGGATCGCCGCCGGTGGCCCGATCCTGGCCGAGCAGGTCGTCGAAGACGTCTTCCCGCTGCCGCGGCAGCTCGTCGGGGACGGCGACCTGTTCCTGCTCCGGGTCGCAGGCGACTCGATGATCGACGCCGCCATCTGCGACGGCGACTGGGTCGTCGTCCGCCGGCAGCCGGTGGCGGAGAACGGGGAGATCGTCGCCGCGATGATCGACGGTGAGGCCACGGTCAAGACCTTCCGACGACGCGACGGGCACGTCTGGCTCATGCCCCACAACCCCGCGTACGAACCGATCCCCGGCGACGAGTCACTGATCCTCGGCCGAGTCGTGAGCGTGCTGCGCAGCCTCTGACTCACATCGCGTCGAGGGCGCCGCATCGGGCCCATCGGACGTGCGCTCGACCGAGCCGTTGCTCGATCGAGCCCGTGCTCGACCGGGCCATCGCTCGACCGCGACGGCTGTCGACGGCTGCCGACGATTCAGAGGCCGAACCGGTGTGCGATCGTGCGCATCGTCTCGGCCGACCGCACCAACCCGCCGAGCTCTCGCGCCGACAGCGGGACCTCGAGGTGCTCCCCGACGCCGCCGCGCCCGACGATCGCCGGCACTGACAGGCAGACGTCGGAGATCCCGTAGTAGTCCTGCAGCAGGGACGAGACGGGGAGGACCCTGTTCTCGTCGTGCAGCACCGCCTCGATGATGCGGGAACCGGCGAGCGCGACGGCATAGTTCGTGGCCCCCTTGCCGGCGATGATCCGGTAGGCCGAGTCGATCACCTCGTGCGTGATCGCGTCGCGCGCCGCCTCGTCCAGTCCGGCCGACCCTCCCGGGCCCCGCCAGTCGAGCAGTGGCACGCCCCCGATCGACGCCGAGCTCCACAGCGGAAGCTCGGAGTCCCCGTGCTCTCCCGCGATGTAGGCGTGGACGTTCTGGACAGCGACGCCGCACCGTTGCGCGACGAGGTAGCGCAGGCGCGAGGAGTCGAGCACGGTCCCGGAACCGAACAGCTGGTGCGGCGGAAGACCCGAGATCTTGAGCGCCGCGTAGGTGACGATGTCGACGGGATTCGTCACCATCACGAAGACGGCGTCCGGCGCGACCTCGACGAGTGACGGGAGGATCTTCCCGACCAACGAGATCGTCGCCTCGGCCAGGTCGATCCGCGACTGGCCGGGCTTCTGCTTCGCGCCGGCCGTCACGACGACCACATCCGCGTCGGCGCACACCGCGATGTCATCCGACCCGATGACCTCGGCCATCGGCATGAACTGGATGCCGTGCCCGAGGTCCAAGGCTTCGGCCTCGACCTTGGCGGCGTTGATGTCGTACAGCGCGACGGTCCGCGCCGCTCCCCTCATCAGCGCGGCGTACGCCATCGTCGACCCGACCGCGCCGGCACCGACGACCGCCAGCTTGGTCGTCCGACGTTCGATGCGAGGATCGCGTGGAGCGGGATTCAGGTCGAGCTCGTCGGAGTCGTTGGTCTCGCTCACAGTGGGCCTCTCGGTCGGGAGCGCCGGCGGACGCCTCGAAGGTGGCAGACTCGCACCGGCGAACCCGCTGCGGGCCTGCCGCGCGTTCAGGATAGTGCGGAGAGGCGACGCAGCGCGGCGAGAGCGACCTCCCGATCGGTCGTCCGCCAGAAGGGCGGCAGTGAGCGGGCGAGGAACTCGCCGTACCGCGCCGTGGCCAGCCTCGGGTCGAGCACCGCGACGACGCCGCGGTCCTCGGTCGTCCGGATCAGCCGACCGGCACCCTGGGCCAGGAGCAGAGCGGCGTGAGCGGCGGACACCGCCATGAACCCGTTGCCCCCTGCCGCGTTCGCGGCATCGGACCGCGCCGAGCGGACGGGGTCGTCCGGTCGCGGGAACGGGATCCTGTCGATCAGGACGAGGCGACACGTCGCGCCGGGGACGTCGACGCCCTGCCAGAGCGAGAGCGTGCCGAACAGGCACGTCGGCTCGTCGTCCGCGAACGCCCGCACGAGCGTGGGGAGCTGGTCGTCACCCTGGGCGAGCACCGGGACGTCGAGCCGCTCCCGCATCGCCTCGGCCACGAGCTGTGCGGCTCGACGGGACGAGAACAGACCCAGGGTCCGTCCCCCGGCCGCTCCGATGAGCTCGGCGATCTCGTCGAGCTGCGCCTCGGTCGCAGCCTCACGACCCGGCGGGGGCAACGAGGTCGCGATGTAGAGGATCGCCTGTCGCGGGTAGTCGAACGGACTGCCGA
>DATKTF010000257.1:0-3391 GCA_035531255.1 Cellulomonadaceae bacterium | reverse complement strand
GGACGCGATGGCCGACGGCGCCGTGCGCCGGCTGCAGCGGCAGGCGGCCCGGGTCGGTGGGTCGGCTGAGGTGGAACCCGGAGCTGCGCGCGCCGCCGAGGCGGCAGGCAGCGAGGGGGCCGCACGCGGCGCGGGGGCGCTGCGGAGGCAGGCCGTACGGGCGGAGTCGGCGACGATCCGGCGGTGGAACCCGTTCAAGAAGCTCTTCGGTGGAAAGAAGAAGAAGAAGCCGGTCGCCGTCCCGAACGCGCCGCTCCTCACACCCTCGCCGAAGGTCGTGGCTCCCCAGACGACGAGCCAGGTGCCGCAGCCCCAGGTGTCGAAGGAACCGGAGCCGCAGCCCCAGGTGTCGCAGGAGCAGGTGACGAACGCTCCGGAGACCCAGCCTCAGGTCACGGGTGAGCAGAAACAGACGCAGGACACGGTCGCGGAGCAGCCCGAGGTGCAGGCCACCCCGAAGACGGCAAAGGAGCGCTTCGAGGAGGCGTGCGACCCGCAGACGGCGCCGCCGAACAAGAGCGTCGCGAAGTCCCGCATGGACCTGCTGCGTCAGCTGATCACCACGTTCTCGCGCGAGGAGAAGCAGTCGATCGCCAACGACGGCGCCGCCATGGCGATCGGACGTGCGCACCTCGGCGACCTCTACTACATGTCGCTCCTGGCCGCGGTGGACATGGCGAAGAAGAAGACGAAGTCCAACGGCACGAAGGTCAAGCACCACCTGACCGGTGCCGAGGCGGACGAGTTCATCACGACGAACATCGAGGACTACCCGCACATCAAGCCGTTCATCGCCGCCGCGGTGAACGCCGGGAAGAAGGGTGAGGGCTACGTCGCGAGCATCTCGCCCGAGGACTGGGCGATCGTCTACGGCGTCGAGTTCCCGACCGACTCAGTCGAGGAGGAGCAGAGCACCAACGCGTATGCCTCCACCAAGAACAAGGACGAGCCGGCGATCCTGCACGCCGATCGCGGCACTCCCAGCACGGCCATCCATGAGAGCATGCACCGCTATGCCAAGGACGACGTCCTGGAGACCTTCGGTTTCGACCTGAACGAGGGCATGACCGAGTACTTCACCCGGATGCTCACGACGAAGAATGCGACGCCGACCAAGGATGGCGGCCCCGAGCGAGACAACTACGACGACAACGTGACGTTCGTCCGCGCCATGATCCGGATCCTCGGCGCGAACAAGGTCGACCAGGAGACCGTGCTCGGCGAGATCTACTTCGAGGGAAAGACCGAGAGGCTCGAGGAGAAGTTCCGGGCGGCCTGGAAGGCGAAGGACAGCGCGCTCACGGTTTCGCAGCTCGACACCTCGTGGGCGTCGTTCAAGAAGCACATCGGTGACGGCAAGTGGACGAAGGCGGAGCGGCTGCTGCCGACGGTGTGATGGTGGAGGGTGTGATGGTGGAGGGTGTGATGGTGGACAAGGAGGCCGGATGACCCGCATGACCGCTCAACGTGGCCGCATCCTCGCGTTGCTGCGCCTGACGGACGACCCGGACGTCAAGGAGACCGACGCCGTACCGACGGCGGAGGACCTCGACGCCGTCGACGCGATCGGGTTCGACTGGGACGGCGAGCAGGCGCACATCTCCGTGTACGAGTTCGACGACTACACCGAGGCCACCGAGGCGCAGGAGCGACTGCAGGGCTACGCCGAGCAGACCGATCTCGTGGTGGCGACCACGATCAACGGCGACCTGCTGCTGTGGGCCACGGCCCCGAGCGAGGACGAGCAGGCCCGTCGCCGGATCGACGGCCTGGCCGGCTCCTTCGCCGGGCGCGAGTAGCCCGCGGTCGGTCGGGGTCGTCGTCACGGGACCCTCCTCATGCCGCGGGACCCTCCTCACGCCTCCAGGGTCTTGACGCTCCCCGGGTTGAGGATCTGGATGACGCCCCCGAACCCGCAGGTACAGCTCGCGCCGAGGGTGAGCCCGGGTTTCCCACCGATCAGCGTCGTCATCGCCCCGCCCACCCATGGTGTCGTGACCGGGATGCACGGCATGGGGGTGAGCACGCCGAGCGCCGCAGCCGTCGCGGCGGCCACCTGCGGGTTGGCGAGGCTCGTGCACATGCCGAACGGCGGGATGTTCATCATCGGGATCGCATCGGTGATCGCGGCGGCAGGCTTTCCCTCGATCATCACGCGCGCGATCGGCAGGACGTTCAGGGTGGAGGGCGCGAGACCGAAGCTGCACTGCAGCATCGCGGTCGCGGTCGTGGCGGGCTTGCCCATGATGGTCCTCTCGTCGGGACGGCGACCGGCGCCGTCCGCCCGGCCCTACAGCTTGGAACCCTTCACCGACGAGGTGCGCGTCGAACCCGTCGTGGTGATCACGCAGGTGACGTCCCGGTCGTCGCCCGCCTGCCATCCGCGTGCCGACGGCAGCAGGTACGTGAAGAAGAGCGACGAGTCGCGGTAGTCGCTGCCGACGTACCCGGCGAACGCTCCGAGGCACGCGCCGTCGGCGAACGCCTTCAGGACGGCCTCACCCGGGTACGCCGCCTTCTTCTCCGTGCCGGCCGGCAGGGGGTACGCCGCGAGGGCGTAGACCTCCTGCTGGTGGGGCTGGGTGCAGGGAACGACGGTCACGTTCGTGACCTCGGCCGTGATCGCCGTCGGTGCGACGAGGCAGTCGCCGGGCTTAGCCTTGAGTGCCGAGACGACCGTCGTCTTGTCGTTCCGGCCGAAGAGCGAGCAGCCGGTCAGGGCGCCGAGAGCGACAGCGGCCGTGACGAGCGCACCGACGGCACGGAGCACCGCGGACGACCGGAGCTCGGATCGTCTGGAGGTGTCTCGTGGAGTCATCTGCCCTCTCCGGCCGGAGTGCCGCGTGGCAGCACGGTGCTCGCCGCGATCGAGGGTAGCTGTCCGGCGGCGACGTTCCCTCCGTAGTCGTTGCGGATCTTCGCCCACCAGTGCCCACCAGCGCCCGACCGTGCCCGACCGTGCCCGACCGTGTCGGGCGAGTCGCGCCCGACACGACGGTGCACGTCACTCCTATCCTTGGCGTGCCACTCCTGTGGCACGCGTCTGCCGGCTCATCTCGATGCGCGGCCGTGCGCGCAGGTGTCCGTGGATGTCCGCGGGTGCCCGCGGGCATGCGTGGAGGTCCGTACCCGCGATCGGGGGTGAGCTCGTGGCTGTGAGTGCGCGTGATGTGGCGCGGGTGGCGGGGGTGTCGGTCTCGACGGTGTCGCGGGCGTTGTCGCGTCCGGGGGAGGTGGCGCCGGAGACGTTGGCGAAGGTGTTGGACACGGCGCGGGGGATGGGGTATCGGCCGAACCTGGCGGCGCGGGGGTTGATCACCGGGCGTACGGGGGTGATCGGGTTGGTCGTGCCGGACATCGAGAACCCGTTCTTCGCGTCGGTGACCAAGGG
>DATKTF010000256.1:0-2388 GCA_035531255.1 Cellulomonadaceae bacterium | reverse complement strand
GCGGCGAGATCCGGCCCGGACGTCGTCGCGTGCGCGGTGGTGGTCGCGCTCGCGGCCTGCGCGGCGACGATCGGCTGGTTGCGGTCGTACGGGTACGGCGGGAAGAGCTCGTCCACCCGGGCGACGTCGCGGATCGAGCTGAACGTGGCCGCGCGGGCGAGCTCCTCGTCGTAGTTGCCACGGAGGTCCCAGGCCATCGCCTTGAGCCACGCGAGCGAGTCCACCGGAGACCACGGCTCCGGTCGGGAGACGGTCACCTGCAGCCCGAGCACCGTGTACTCGACCGCGAGGGACGCGGTGCTGCGCGAGTCGAGGTAGGCGTTCACGCCGTCGGCGTAGGACTGCAGGTAGGCCTGGGTGGCGGGCGCGAGCAACGGCAGCTCCTGCTCGGCGACCCGCCGCCACCCGAACGTGCGGATGACCTTGTCCGCCGCGATCGCGTCCGCGTTGACCCCGACGAGCTCGGAGAGACGACCGGCGGTGACGTGCCGGCGGTAGTCCATCTCGAAGAACCGGTCCTGCGCCTGCACGTACCCCTGCGCCCGGAAGAGGTCCTCCGGGGTGCTCGCAACGATGTACGGGACTCCCCGGTCGTCACGGGTGACGGTCGCGTCGGCGCTCAGACCGGCCAGGGTCAGGGTGCCCGCCGTCTGCGGCAACGGTCGCCTGATCACGATCGTCGCGACCGCGACCCCGACCACCAGGACGAGGACGACGAGGCCGGCGACGACGGCGAGAGACAGGCGGAGCGCGCGTCGACGGGTCACCCGGCGAGAGTATCCGCTCGGCGTCATCCGGCGTCCGACGCGCGCGGGGGCCGGTGCTGGACCGGATCTCGACCGGGCGGCGGGGAATGCCGGGCCACCCGAGTATCGTTGGCACTCGGAGAGAAGGAGTGCCAGGACATCGCTCGGCGCGGGAGCACCGCGCGAACCACCGACCCGGCACCCGCCGCACCGTGCAAGGAGGAACCCCGTGCCCACCTACGCCTACGCGTGCACCGCCTGCGAGCACCGCTTCGACGTGCAGCAGTCGTTCACCGACGACGCGCTCACCGTGTGCCCCGAGTGCGACGGCCGCCTGCGCAAGGTCTTCGCGAGCGTCGGCGTGGTCTTCAAGGGTTCCGGCTTCTACCGCAACGACGCCCGTGCGGGCGCCGTGACCGCGAACAGCACCACGAAGGGCGCGCGCACGTCCGACGGCGGCGCGGGCTCGTCCTCCGGTTCGGGCGACTCGGCCGGCACGACGTCGAGCCCGTCGACCGTCGGGGCCCCGGCCACCGGCTCCGGCGAGGCACGCTCGGGATCTGGTGGGTCGGGCACAGCGAGCGCGTCGACCGCGAAGGCCACCGCCGGCGCGGTCGCGAGCTGACCACAGTCGCTCAGCGTCACCGCACTATTCACAGGTCCCGCGCGACGGGCTGCCCGCTCGCCTGGCGGCCCCTAGCGTCGCGGAGTGACCTCCCCTCACCGGCCGACCCGCCCCAGCCGCCCACGGCTCCCCCTCCGGTGGCGAGTCCGGCTGTGGCGTAGCCGGTTCGTCGTGGCCGCACTCGCACTCATGGTGACGTGCGGCTTCGTGGTCGACCAGCTCGCACCACCGCCCGCGCCGACCAGGGCCGTCGTCGTCGCCCGTCACGCGCTGGCGGCCGGAACGGAGCTCAGCGCTGCCGACGTGCGCGTCGGGCAGGTGCCCGGAGACTCCGTGCCGGACGCCGCTCACGACGACGTCGCCGACGTGGTGGGGCACGCCCTCGCGATCGCGATACCGGCGGGACTCGCCGTCGTGGACCCGCTCCTGGCCGACGGCGCTCCGGACGGGCCACCGGGCACGGTCGTCGTTCCCGTGCGGTTCGCCGACCTCGGCGTCAGGTCCTTGGTGCACATCGGTGACCGGGTCGACGTGCTCGCTGCCGCGGGAACCGTCGAGGGGCGAGCCGGGGCCGGCGAACGCCTCGCACGGGGAGCGCTGGTCCTCCGGGTCGTGACCGACGACGGGGGCCCCACGTCGCCGAACCCGCTCAGCCCCGGCGACGACGGCACGTCCCCCGTCGTCCTGCTGGCCGTCACGCCCGACGAGGCCGCCGGGCTGACCGGTGCGGTCGGATGGGCGAGCCTCAGCCCGGTCTTTGTGCAATGATCCGAAACGGCCACCCGACCGGCCTGCAGGACTCCCCGAAGGGCACAGGATGCGCGACGCTCTCACCGGCTTCAAGACGTTCCTCATGCGGGGCAACGTCCTCGACCTCGCCGTGGCGGTCGTGATCGGCACCGCCTTCACGGCCGTCGTCAAGGCGCTCGTCACGTTCATCATCACGCCGATCGTCGGGATGATCTTCGGCAAGGCGAGCCTCGCGAAGGTGTGGGACATCGGGCCGTTCAACAACGC
>DATKTF010000255.1:0-2009 GCA_035531255.1 Cellulomonadaceae bacterium | reverse complement strand
TACGCCACCCCGTCGTACCTCGCGTCGATCCCGATGCCGGTCGCGCCCGGCGCACTCGTCTGGCAGCGGGAACGCACCGACTGAGGAGAAGGCGCGCACGTGCCAGGGTCGGCCGGGCGGCGGGGGCGTCGGTGCCACGCTCGCGGCGCTTCCGGTCGGCCGCGCGTCGAAGGTCGACGCTCGGTGGTGGCGCCAGGCGAGCGCGACGACTCGAACGGTCCGCCGGCGTCGGGGGAGACCGCGCGGCGGACGTGGCCGGTGGTGAGATCGGTCCACCTGAGATGGCCCGTGGCACGGGCGTTACCATCGGCGCCATGACGCCGCGTGCTCCCGTGATCCGCTCCGCCTCCGAGGATGACGGCGCCGCCTGCGCGGCGATCTACGCGCCGTACGTGACGGACACCGCGGTCACCTTCGAGATCGATCCGCCGGGAGTCGACGAGATGTCGGGTCGCATCGCGACGGCGGCGCAGACCCATGCCTGGCTCGTGCTGGAGGACGAGGGCCGCGTCGTCGGCTACGCGTACGGCGGTCCGTTCAAGACGCGCGCGGCGTACCGGTGGGCGAGCGAGGTCAGCATCTATCTCGAGCCCGGTCGTCGGCGCACCGGTGCGGGTCGCGCGCTCTACGAGGCGTTGTTCTCCCGGCTCGCCGAGCGGGGCATCCGGACCGTCGTCGCGGGCATGACGCTGCCGAACGAGGCGAGCGTCGGCCTGCACACCGCGATGGGCTTCGAGGCTGTCGGGACGTACCGGCGCATCGGATGGAAGCACGACGCCTGGCACGACGTCGCGTGGATGCAGCGGACGATCCGCGACGACCCGAACCCGCCGTCAGAGCCGGCCTGACGTCGCGACGACCGGGTCAGCCCTCGACCGGCGCGGTGCCGTCCCAGGCGCGCGGACCGAGGTCGGGACGGGTGTGCTGGTAGTCGCTGGAGAGAAGCGGCGAGGAGATCATCAGGTCGGCCGACGCCGTGTTGCACGCCATCGGCACGTTCCAGACGGTCGCGATGCGCAGCAGCGCCTTGACGTCGGGGTCGTGCGGCTGCGGCTCGAGCGGGTCCCAGAAGAAGATCAGCATCGTGATGAGACCCTCGGCGATCTTCGCGCCGATCTGCTGGTCACCACCGAGCGGTCCGGACAGGAACCGGGTGACGTGCAGGCCGAGCTCGTACTCGAGCATCGTCCCGGTCGTCCCGGTCGCATACAGCTCGTGGTGGGCGAGAGTCCCTCGGTTGAACTCGGCCCACTGCAGCAGGTCGACCTTCTTGTTGTCGTGGGCGACGAGCGCGATGTGGCGCGGGTTCGCGGGGATCACGGACATGGCAGGCTCCTGTCGGGTGCCGGGCGCGCTCAGGGCTCGACGATATCGGAACGCGTGCGGCGCAGGTCGGATGGCCGGCACGTCATCGGCTGTCGGCAGTCCACTCCAGGACGTGACGGCGGGCGGTGCCGAGGACGAGGTCGGCCGCCTCACGGTTGATCCGGGCGAGCAGCATCGCGCTGATCGTGAGCGAGGAGAGGATGATCGCCCTCTCGTCGATCTCGTCGGGTGCGCCCGCGACGGCGAGCGAATGTCGCAGTGCCGCGGTCAGCTCGGCTCGGTAGTCGTCGACCACGGCACGTGCGGCGTCGTCGTGCCCGGCGAGCCCGGCGGCGCAGTTGACCAGCAGGCACCCGCGCCGAGGGGAGTCCTCGGGCAGGGCCCGGACCGCCGACCGCAGACCGTCGACGTATGCGAGCAGCCCGCGGGTTCCGGCGGTCGGGCCGGTCAGGACGCGCAGTCGGGGCCGGATGACCGTGTCGAGGTAGTCCTGGACCGCGGCGTCGAACAGTCCGCGCTTGCTCCCGAACGCGTGGTACAGGCTGGACCGGTGGACGCCGGTGGCGTCTTCGAGGTCGGCCACCGAGGTGGCCTCGTACCCGCGGTCCCAGAACAGGTCGCGGGCCGCGGTCACGACGGTCGAGGTCTCGAAGGTCTGGTTGCGTCCCACGGCCACCTCCTCG
>DATKTF010000254.1:0-8206 GCA_035531255.1 Cellulomonadaceae bacterium | reverse complement strand
ATCTTCTCGCCACCGACCAGCAGCCACCCGTGCGCGAAGACCTGCCGTGGGAGCTCGAGGCCGGCCGCCATCAGCATCGCCGGCCAGATGACCGCGTGGAAGCGCAGGATGTCCTTGCCGACCAGGTGCACGTCGGCCGGCCAGGTCCGCGCGAACAGCGCCTGGTCGTCCGGGTCCTCGCTGTCGAGACCGACCGCAGTCGCGTAGTTCAGCAGCGCGTCGAACCACACGTACAGGACGTGCGTCGTGTCCCACGGGATCGGGATGCCCCAGTCGAACGTGTTGCGCGAGATCGAGAGGTCCTGGAGACCCTGTCGGACGAACGCGAGCACCTCGTTGCGGGCACTGGCCGGCTGGACGAACGTCGGGTTCGCCTCGTAGAAGTCGAGCAGCGGCTGGGTGTAGGCGCTCATGCGGAAGAAGTAGTTCTGCTCCGAGAGCATCTCGACCGGGCGACCGTGGATCGCGCAGACCTGCTGCCCTTCGAACTCCCCCACACCCGGGACCAGGTCGCCCGGAAGCTTGTACTCCTCGCAGCCGACGCAGTACGGGCCCTCGTAGGATCCCGCGTAGATCTCACCCTTGTCGTACAGGTCCTGGATGAACGCTTGTACCCGCGTGGTGTGGCGATCCTGCGTCGTGCGGATGAAGTCGTCGTTGGCCGCGTCGAGCGTGGTGAGCACGGGCTTCCAGGCGCTCTCGACGAGGCGGTCGGCCCACTCCTGCGGGCTCACGCCGTTCGCGTCGGCCGTGCGCATGACCTTCTGGCCGTGCTCGTCGGTGCCGGTGAGGAACCACACCGGCTCCTGGCGCTGGCGGTGCCACCGGGTGATGACGTCCGCCGCCACCGTCGTGTAGGCGTGACCGATGTGCGGGGCGTCGTTCACGTAGTAGATCGGCGTCGTCAGGTAGAAGGACGAGGGGGCAGACATGCGCCCATCGTAGGGGCGCCCCGCGTCCACGATCGTCGCTGCCCGCCGAGGCTGCCGCCTCCGCCCGGCCCGACGCCGCGCTCCGCGCCGCACCGGTAACCTCTGCGACCCATGTGACGGGGGTGGCGACCCACCGGTCTCGTCCACCTGGCCAGTCACGCGCGCGGCGCGGAGCGCCGGCTCCCGTGAGCCAGAACTGCCCGCACGTCGGCGACAAGGCGGCTCGGGTCCCGGACCACATCCTCGAAGCCGAAGCGAAGGACGACCCAGCCCTGCTTGGCCAGCTCTCGGTCGCGGCGGCGGTCTTCACGGAACTGGGACCGATCGGAGTGGTAACGGAACCCGTCGGTCTCGACGACCACGAACCCTTCGACCAGCAGGTCGACCCGTCCGACACCGAGGATCCGGACCTGGGGGTCGACGCGCAGGCCCTCCTGGCGGAGAACGAGCCGCGCGAGGGTCTCCGCCGGGGACTGGCTCCGACCGTCCACGAGCCCGAGGACAAGACGCGCACGGACCGCGGCCGTCGGTGGCAGGAGTGCGCGAAGCTCCTCGACGGTCACGAGTCCGCGGTTCAGCGCCGAGTCGACGGTCACGACCGCCCGATCGCCGGGTTGACACTGCAGCACCCGCACGAGCGCGGACGACAGTGGTGCGACGCGGGCCGGCGGAGCCAAGACGAGGTGCGGCATTCTTCCTGTCATCGGGGCCGATACCGGTCTGGTCGCGGATCGGTTGTCACGCGGCAGGCCTGGCGAGACTCTCGTCGGTGGAGCCGCGCGCGCCCGGCGGTCCGACGCTTCGCGAGCACGCGAGCTCGACGGCAGGAGCAGCGAGGGCGGAGAGCTCTGGCCCGGCAGCGCCACCTCGCGGTGGATCACCACCGTGTCACAGTCACGAAGCCCCGGACGGCTCGTCCCCCGGGGTCGTGGGACGGACAGGTGCACCCGGTCGGACCGATCGAGAACCGTCAGTCCGTACAGGCCTGCGGCCGAGACGCACGTGACCTCGGCACGGAACACTGTCGCGGCGATGATCGCCCGGTCGACTCCGGGCAAGGCGTAGCACCCGCGATGCACACGCCGAACGGACCCACACACGACCAACCGTTCGAGCTCACGGCGATCGCCTGCTCGCTCGACGAGCTCGGAGAAGCGTCCGCACCCGCCGAGATCCGCCAGGCGTCGCGAGATCGTCATCCGGACACCGTGAGGTACGGGCCGTCCGGGGCGATGCCGCCGCAGAGCATCATGTTGACGATCATCCGGATGGCCGCTCGGTGCACGGCTCACGGGCCGTGCGTGCACCCGACCGAACCCCGTAGGCGGTCCGCGCCGCACGCGTGACACGAGGCGCGCGTGGGACGGGTGTGTCTTCTCAACCGGACCAACGCCCACAGCGGTACCTCGTGCGGCGCGGCGCGCGCAGGTGCGGCGCGGAGCGCGCGGCGGGGGCGGTCGCCGCGGGGATGGCGGGGCTCAGGTGAGGCGGGTCAGGCCCTTGCGGAGGCCACGGACGGCCTGGGCGATGCGTTGCTCGTTCTCGATCAGGGCGAAGCGGACGTGGCCGTCGCCGCCGGGGCCGAAACCTGTACCCGGCGAGACCGCCACGTCGCAGTCGCGCACGAGCAGCTCGGCGAACTCCACCGACCCCATGTCGCGGTACGGCTCCGGGATCCGCGCCCACGCGAACATCGTGCCGCGCGGGCGCAGGATGTCCCAGCCGATACGGCCCAACCCGTCGACGAGGGCGTTGCGCCGGGACTCGTAGATCGGGCTCAGCTCGGTCGGGTACTCCGCCGCCTCGTTGAGCGTCACGGTCGCGGCGATCTGGATCGGCTGGAACGTGCCGTAGTCCAGGTAGCTCTTGAGCTTCGCCAGCGCGCCCACGACGTCCGCGCGTCCGACCAGGAATGCGACGCGCCAGCCGGCCATCGAGAACGACTTGGTCATCGAGTAGAGCTCGACCGCAACCTCCTTCGCTCCGACGCACTGCATGATCGACGGCGGCGTCCATCCGTCGAAGCACATGTCCGCATACGCGAGGTCGTGCACCAGGACGACGTCCCGCTCACGCGCCCAGTCGACCAGTCGTTGCAGGTCGGAGAGCTCGACCGTGGTGGTCGTCGGGTTGTGCGGGAACGACAGGACCACCACCCGCGGCTTCGGCCACCCGAGCTCCCAGGCCTCCATCACCCGGTCGATGTACCCCGACCCGTCCGTCCCGTCCCCGATCGGCACCTGCCGGGCGTCGGCTCCCGCGAAGTACGGGCCCCAGATGTGGATCGGGTAGCTCGGCGTCGGCACGATCGCCGCGTCACCGGGCTGCAGCAGCACCCACATGAGGTGGCTGAAGCCCTCCTTGGCGCCGATCGTCGAGATGATCTCGGTCTCCGGGTCGAGCGCCACCCCGAACCGCCGAAGGTAGAGGTCGGCGACCGCCTGCCGCAGCTTCGGGATGCCGCGCGAGGACGAGTACCGATGGTTGCGCGGCACCTGGGCGGCCTGGACGAGCTTGTCGACGGCGATCTGCGGGCTCGGGAGGTCCGGGTTCCCGAACCCGAGGTCGATCACGTCGCGCCCGGCGCGGCGCGCCTCGAGCTTCAACGAGTCGATGATCGTGAAGACGTACGGCGGCAGACCGGGGATGCGACGGAACTCCATGCGGACGACGGTAGTGCGTCCGACCCGCGGAACGCAGACACTGGGACCCTCTGCACGGATCGATCCCCGGAGGTCCACGTGACGGTCACATCGAGACGCGCGCTGCTGGTCGTGGACGTGCAGCCGACGTTCTGCGAGGGCGGGTCGTTGGGCGTCGACGGCGGCGACGCGGTCGCGCGCGCCGTCGCGGACTACGCGGCGCAGCACCGGGACCGCTACGTCGCCGTCGTGACCACGCAGGACTGGCACGTCGACCCGGGACCGCACTTCAGCGAGGAGCCCGACTACGTCGACACCTGGCCACCGCACGGCGTTGCCGGCACCGCCGAGGCAGAGCTGCATCCTGCGCTCGCCGACCTGCACCCGGACGCGAGCGTCAAGAAGGGTGCCTACGTCGCGGCGTACTCCGGCTTCGAGGGAACCGACCAGGACGGGCGACCGCTCGAGGCGATCCTGCGGGCGCGGGGCGTCACCGCGGTCGACGTCGTCGGGATAGCCGAGTCGCACTGCGTGAAGGCGACCGCGCTCGATGCTCTCGCGCTCGGGTGGGACGTCCGGGTGCTGACCGACCTGACCGTCCCGGTGAGTCCCGAGCAGGGCGAGCAGGCGCGCGACGAGCTGCGCCGAGCGGGCGTCGTGCTGCAGGCATCCAACGCGGTCTGAGCGTCGGCGGCCCGAGCGCGTCGGCGTCGGGCCGCTCGACCCGCGCCCGGGGGCACCGACCGCCCGTCACGCCGCCTGAGGGTCGTGCAACGGCTCCGGTCGACCGAGGTGGAAACCCTGCCCGAAGTGCACGCCCAGACCGCGAAGGCAGTCGAGCTCGCCGGCCGTCTCGACGCCCTCGGCGACGACGGACGCGCCCAGGTCCGCCGCGAAGGTCAGCAGTGCGGCCGCGAGGGACCGACGACGGACGTCGTGCGAGATCCCGCGCACGAGGCTCAGGTCGAGCTTGATGAGCTCCGGGGCCAGCACGAGGACGTGCCGCATGCTCGCGAACCCTGCCCCGACGTCGTCCACCGCGATGCGCAGGCCGGCCGCGCGGAGCGGCGCGAGCACCTCGCCGAGCGCACCGTAGTCGGACACCTGGGTGTGCTCGGTGATCTCCAGCACGAGGCGCTCGAGAGGCTGGCCGAGCAGCGTCGCCGTGAAGTCGGGCAGCAGGATCGTCGACGGCGACACGTTGAGCGACAGGAACCCGGGAGCGTGCGGCAGCCCGAGGAGGGCGCTCCGGATCGCCCGAAGCTCGAGCTCCGCCCCGTGCCCGGCACCGGTCGCCCGTGCGAACCACTGCTCGGGCGGTCGCACGCTTCCTGCGAACCGGGACAGGGCCTCGACACCGGCGTGCTTCAGCTCCGCCAGCGCGACGACGGGCTGGTAGACGATCTGCGGGCCGCCTCGGCCCATCAGGTCCCGGAAGTCGCGGACGAACGCACGGTCGTCGGCCTCGGAGCGGTCCTGCTCGGCGAGCGACTCGGAGATCTGCTGGGCGAGGACGTGCAGGGTCGCGAGCTCACGCGCACCGACCTCGTCACGGACCTCGTACGAGATCGCGCCGAGCACACCGAAGACGGCACCGTCGGGATGCCGCAGCGGGACACCGATGTGCGACCGCGTCGCGGGGTCGAGAGGGGTTCGACCGGTGGAGAGCGCACGGATCGTGGTCACGTCGGCGATCGCCGCGGGGACCGTGCCGTCGACGACGAGACGCGCGAGCGAGCCCTCGTCCTCCTCCGAGAGGCCCGCGAGGCTCCGGACACCGCCGCCGGCCGCCGCGTTCACGACGTGGTGCCGACCGTCGGCGAACCGCCCGACGACCACCTGGTCCATCCCGAGATGAACCCGAACCGTCTCGAGCCGCGAGTCGATCGTCCGGTCGATCGCGGCCCGAGCCGAGCCGTCCGGCACGACCGCCTCGAGATCGCCGACGCGCCACGACAGTCGCGCGATCTCCGACTCGTGGGCGATCACCGTCCCGATGACGCGCGCCACGACCTCGGCGTGCGGGACGGCAGCCGTGAGCCTCTCCTCCGCGAAGGTCCGCGACAGCCCGCACAGCACGCCCAACGGGCGCCGGTCCGGGGTCAGGATCGGGATCCCGACCACGCCCTGGGCGCCGGAACGGATCCCGACCTCGAACCTGCGTCGCTCCGCCGGGACCTCGTCGAGGTGCGGGAGGACGACCACCGCGCTCTCGCGCGCCACGGTCGCGCTGAGCTGCCACGCCCACGCCGGCACGGTCTCGGCGAAGCCGTACGCGGTGGCGTGGTGCGTCGTGCCGAGCACGACCGGGACGTCGTCGGACGTGCCGACGGCGACCCACACGTCAAAGCCGGAGCGGTCGATGAGGTCGTCGAGGAGCAGGCTGACGGCAGACGTGCGCCGTGCGAGCCCTGCCGTTCCGGCCATCCCGCGGTCCCCCGACTCGTGGGCATCGTGCGACGCCCGTCATGTCCTCATCGGCACATCGACGGCGGGTCCTGAACCGGTTGCCGCGACATGGACAGATCACCGTGGCGCGCGGGACACGTCCCGACCGCGGAGCGGCGTCCCCGCTCAGCCTCTGCGGGCGAGCGCGGCCGCGTACAGGTCACGCTTGGACGCGCCGGCGGCGTCGGCGACCTCACGGACCGCGTCCTTGAGCCGCTCGCCCGTGTCGACCCGCGCGAGGACCTCGACGACGAGCATCGCAACCGGAGTCGCCGCCGCCAGGGGCGAGCCCGCGACGACCACGGAGATCTCGCCGCGGAGCTCGCCCTCGCCGGCCCATGCGACGAGCTCCCCCACCGTCGCCCGGCGCACCTCCTCGTACGTCTTGGTGAGCTCGCGGCACACCGCGGCAGGACGTTCCGCACCGAAGGCCTCGGCCATCGCACCGAGCGTGGCGCGCAGGCGGTGAGGTGCCTCGAAGAACACCATGGTCCGACGCTCTCCCGCAAGCCCGGCGAGCGCCCGGGTGCGCTCGCCGGGCTTGCGGGGCAAGAAGCCCTCGAAGCAGAAGCGGTCGGTCGGCAGGCCCGACAACGCGAGCGCGGTCAGCACCGCGCTGGGCCCGGGTGCCGCGGTCACCGGGAGACCGGCGGCGACGGCGGCGGCGACGACCCGGAAGCCCGGGTCCGAGACGGCGGGCATGCCCGCATCGGTGACGACCAGCACGGTGCCGCCACCGGCGACGACCTCGAGCAGCTCGGGCGCGCGGGCCGTCTCGTTGTGCTCGTGGTAGCTGACGACCCGACCGCCGATCCGCACCCCCATGCGCGCAGCCAGGGCGTGCAGGCGCCGGGTGTCCTCCGCGGCGACGACGTCCGCCTCGGCGAGTAGCCGCCGCAGCCGCAACGACGCGTCCTCGACGTCGCCGATCGGGGTGGCGGCGAGGACGAGACGACCAGTCATGGCTCCCAGCCTGCCATCTCTCGTCCGCCGCTCAACGAGCGCCCCTACGATGGCGCGGTGACGACCACCCCGGAGCACCCGGTCCCAGCGGACGACACCCCGGGGGTCCCGCGCATCGTGCCGCGCCCGACCGCACCCGTCGGGCCCCCCGACCCGGTCGCGGAGGCCGGGCGCCGCCAGGAGCCGAGCGCGCGCCACGCGGCGGCCGGGCCCGCGGACGCCATGCCGGACCGCTCGCTCCACGGCGACCGCGCGGTCATCGGTGGACGCGTCGACCACCGTGCTCCGACGATCGACTCCGCCCCGTCGGCGCCGGATACCACCGGCCCGACGGGCACCGAGCGCCGCCTGCTCGGGCGGCTCCTCGGTGAGGACCGTCTCCAGCTCGGCGCCACCGCCCACGACCGCCTGTGGGGCTGGCTCGGCCCGTTGCTGGTGACGGTCCTGGCCGGCGTCGCGCGGTTCGCCAACCTCGGGAGGCCGCACGCGCTCGTCTTCGACGAGACGTACTACGTCAAGCAGGCGTACACGCTGCTGAAGGTCGGGTACGAGGCGCGCTGGCCCGACAACCCGAACCCGGCGTTCGAGGCCGGCCACCTCAACACGTTCCTCACCCAGGCCGACTATGCGGTGCACCCACCGGTGGGCAAGTGGCTGATCGCGTTCGGCATGCAGCTGTTCGGGCCCGCGAGCTCGTTCGGCTGGCGATTCAGCGTGGCCGCCGCCGGCACGCTCGCGGTCCTGATGATCGCGCGGATCGCGCGCAGGCTCTTCGCGTCGACGGCGCTCGGAGTCATCGCCGGAGGGCTGTTCGCGGTCGACGGCGAGGCGATCGTGCACTCCCGCACGGGGCTGCTCGACCAGTTCGTCATGTTCTTCGCCCTGGCGGCGTTCGGTGCGCTGCTGCTCGATCGCGAGCAGTCCCGCCGGCGCCTCGCAGCCGGCGCTGCGCGGGTGATCGACGCGGGTGGCGAGGTCGGCTGGTCGAGCGTGCGCCTCGGGGTGCGCTGGTGGCGCGTCACGGCCGCCGTCCTCCTCGGCCTGTGCATCGGCACGAAGTGGTCGGGCATCTACTTCCTTGCGGTGTTCGGCGTGCTGAGCGTCGCGTGGGACCTCACCGCGCGACGCGCGATCGGGCAGCGTCGCTGGGCCCTGACGACTCTTGGCCGGGACGCGATCCCGGCGGGTCTCGCGATGGTGACCATCGCGTTCGCGACGTAC
>DATKTF010000253.1:0-2079 GCA_035531255.1 Cellulomonadaceae bacterium | reverse complement strand
GCTGTCGGTGGCGGGAAGCGCGGTGCTCGAGATCGCGGCCCGCTACGTCGGGGTCCCCTACCGCTGGGGTGGTTCCACGCCGGCCGGCTTCGACTGCTCCGGGTTCACGCAGTACGTCTTCGCGCAGCTCGGTATCCATCTCCCCCGCACATCCGAATCCCAGCGGTATGTCGGCACGGTCGTCGCGCGCACCGACGCACGACCGGGCGACCTGATCTGGACGCCGGACCACGTCGCTCTCTATGCCGGTGGGAACCTGCAGATCGACGAACCTCGAACCGGCGGCAGTGCCCAGTTCCGGAGCATCTGGCAGAGCAACCCGGTGTTCATCCGGGTGGTCTGATCTTCTACGACTCTCCTGAAGTCACGCGCGACGGCTGCAGTGGTCTCGGTCGGGGTGGTGCACGGAAGCCCGATGAGCGCGTCGAGCCGAGGACGTCGAGGTTGAGCGGCGCGAGCGTCAGGACGCCCGCCCCGGCTCTCCCCTGGCACCGACGAGCATGCCTCGACTCTCGTCGCGACGCCGATCGCCCCGCAGCGAGGTCGGCCTCGTCGGCGATGACCCGTGGGAGTCTGACTCCTCAGGCGAGGTAGGACAGCACGCTCATCATGCCGAGTTCGGCGTGGTAGGTGTTGTGGCAGTGGACGGCCCACTGGCCTGGATTGTCCGCCTGGAGGTCCACGGCGACGGTTTGCATCGGGAGCACGTTGACCGTGTCCTTGCGTATCCGGGGTCCAGTCGCGCCGGTGAGGGCAAAGGTGTGCCCATGGATGTGCATCGGGTGGAACATCATCGACTCGTTGCGCATGATGAGTCTGACCCGCTCGCCGGCGCGGATGTCCAGGGGGCGGTGGTTGCCGTATCCGGCGCCGTTGATGAACCACTTGCGGCCGCCGTCGAGCATCTGCAGGGCGAGCTCGAGGGTTCGGTCAGGCGTTCTTGGCGCCATCGCCGATGCGTCGGTCGGGGCGAGATCGGCGTAGGCAAGGAGGCGACCGCTTAGCTCGGTCGGGCGCGCGTCCGTGGGCGGTACGGCTCCGGCAGCGGTTCTCAGGACCGCTGACCCGGCGGCTGTCGCTTTTCCCTCAGCGACCGCCACGACGGGGAAGGCGCCGTCTCCTGCGGTGACGACGACGTCGTAGCGCTCACCCATCCCGACGATGAGCGTGTCGACCTGGATCGGGACCACGGGATACCCGTCCGCGTGGGTCACCGTCAGGCGGTGGCCCCCGATGGCGAACCGGTAGGCGGTGTCGCTGCCGGCATTGATCAGCCGCAGCCGGATCCGCCGGCCGGGAGCGGTGCTGATGACGCAGGGGTCCTGCGGCGGTCGCCCGTTGATCAGGTGCGCGGGGTAGACGACGTCGCCGGTGTCCGTGCCGAGGGGATGGTCACCCGAGGGCATGGTCTGGGCCATGGACATCCCCCCGCCATCTGTACCGCCCATCGACATCCCTGCCATCGGGGCCCCACCGGTCATGCCATCACGCGTCATGCGCGCAAGGATCGCGTCCGGGGAGTCACCCCAGCCGTCGGTCCAGTCGTCCAGCACGAGGACGACCTCCTCGTCGTAGGCGCCTGCCTCGGCGGGGTCTTCGACGATGAGAGCCGCTTGCAGACCCGTGTCGAGCTGGACTCCGACATGAGGGTGGAACCAGTAGGTGCCCGGGTGTGACGCGATGAACGCGTAATCGAACGATCCCGCGGGTGCCACCGCGGCTTGGGTCAGGCCAGGGACACCGTCCATGTCGTTGCGCAGGGCGATGCCGTGCCAGTGGACGCTCGTCGGCGCGGGCAGGTCGTTGACCACGCGGACCCGCAGCTCGTCGCCGGCCTGCACGCGGATCTCAGGTCCCGGCACGGTGTCGTTGTAGGCCCACGTGTGCACGGTCCGGCCCGCGAGGTCGATGGTCGTGGGTGCGGCACGCAGCTCACGACGAACGACGTGACCCGTCGTGCGCCGGGCCGCCTCGCCGGCCGCGACCGCAGCTGAGCGTGGGCCGATCAGATCGGGCGGGGCGAAGATCCTGCTGCCCGCGAAGGCACCAGCACCCACCACGACGATGCCGGCTGCGCCG
>DATKTF010000252.1:0-4371 GCA_035531255.1 Cellulomonadaceae bacterium | reverse complement strand
GTAGGTCGCGATGGTGACGGGGCGGACCTCCTTGCGGGCGCCCGAGTACTCACCGATCTCGTCGTCCGTGAGGGTCGTCCGCCGCAGCAGCTCGTCGCGCCACTGACGCGCCGAGACGGTGTTCGTCACCAGGATCAGCGTGGTGGTCTTCGAGGTCGCCATCGCACCGGCGCCGACGAGCGTCTTGCCGGCGCCGCACGGCAGCACGACGACCCCCGAGCCACCGTGCCAGAACCCGTCGACCGCCTGCTGCTGGTACGGCCGGAGCGTCCACGGTGCGTTGCCGTCGGAGCCGTCGGTCACGAGGTCGATGGGGTGCGCCTCGCCGTCGACGTACCCGGCGAGGTCCTCGGCGGGCCAGCCCAGCTTGAGCAGGACCTGCTTGAGGTGCCCGCGCTCGCTGGGGTGGACGACGACGGTCTCGGCATCGATGCGCTCGCCGACGAGGCCGGCGGTGCGTCGGGACTTGAGGACCTCGGCGAGCACCGCGCGGTCCAGCGCCTGCAGCACGAGGCCGTGCACCGGGTGCTGGACGAGCTGCAGGCGCCCGTACCGGGACATGGTCTCGGCGATGTCGACCAGCAGCGCGTGCGGGACGGGGTAGCGCGAGTAGTCGAGCAGCACGTTGACGACCTGCTCCGCGTCGTGGCCGGCGGCGCGCGCGTTCCACAGGCCCAGCGGCGTCAGCCGGTAGGTGTGCACGTGCTCGGGTGCGCGCTCGAGCTCGGCGAACGGTGCGATCGCGCGACGGCACGCCTCGGCCTGGTCGTGGTCGACCTCGAGGAGGAGCGACTTGTCGCTCTGCACGATCAACGGGCCGTCGGTCATCCGTGGACTGCCTTTCGCGGTGGCAAGGGGTGGTCGCGTGCGATCCGACTCGTCACGCGGTCGCGTGGTCCTCGGCGTCGATCAGCGAGACGGAGGCGATGCGGTGGACCGCGATGGTCAGCTCGGACTCCCGTTCCACGTCGATCGCGCGCACGCGACCGCCCTCGACGGTGACGGGACGGACCCGCCGCCGGGTGGGGGTGCCCGCGGGACCGACGATCTCGATCCAGACCTCGTGCCGGCCCGCGACCGCCTCGCGCAACGTTCCCAACGCGACAGCAGGGTCCTGTGTTCCCCCGTCGTCGGGCTCGGCCGCCGCTGCGGCCGCCGCGGCACGCGACTGCAGGGACCGATCCGCCTGGGCGGCCCGGTCGGCTCCGCGCAGGCGCGGGATCAGCGCGCTCAGCCGCGCCTTGCGGGCACCCGCCGCCTCGCGGACGACCTCGGCGACCGCGTCCGGCTCGGTCCCCGGGCGGCGTCGGTCGCCGCGGACGCGCCGCACCGTCGGGCGGCCGAGCACGACCTGACCGTCGGACCCTTCGGCCGAGGGCGAGAGCCCGTGGACGCGCAGGGCTTCGAGGACGGTGGACGGGTCGGCCTGGCACGCGAGCACCGTCGGGGCGAGGCGGACCACCCCGAGCCGTGCGAAGACGGGGTTCTGGGCGACACCCGCCAGGAGCATCGGGTCCTCGGCGCGGATGTAGCTCGTCGCGGCCCCGACGCGCAGGCGTCCGTGGGTGCGTGCGGCATCGCGGATGAGGTAGTCGAGGGCCTGCGGGACGGGTGTGCGCGAGTGGTTCGCCAGGTCGGCGAGGACCTCGTCCGCGCCACGGCCGTCGTCGAGGGCTCGGCGCACGGTGTCGGCCGTGAACCGGACCGTCAGTGCCGCCCCTCGCGACTCGACCTGGGCGAGGCAGTCGAGGAGATGGGCGAGCGCGGGTGTCGGACGGCCCGGGACGATGCCGGTGAGGTCGCCCTGGAGAACGAGGTCGTCCACGGGCGGGGCGAGGAGGTCGGCGAGGGTCGCGTCGGCACGCCCGGCGGTGCGCCGGCCGGGACCGCTGAGCGTGAGACGGCGAGGCGCCACGCCGAGGTCTCCCGACGGCGCGGCCGGGCTGACCGGCTCGACGCCCGCCGCGCGCTCGTCCTGCAGCTCGGCGAGCAGCGCCAGCCCCGGGGTGCCGAGAGCGCCGGCCCCGGTCACGCCGACGAGAGCAGCCTCGGCGAGCACGGCGGCGACGGCGTCGGCCGACGGGATCGCCCGGGGCGTCCGCCAGGTGAGGACGGTGATCACGCCGTCGGCGTCGAGCGCGCGGACCTCGTCACCGCGCGGGGCGTCGGCCAGGACCTCGAGCACGACACGTCGCAGTCGGGCGGCCCACGGCCGGTGCAGCTCGGGGTCCAGTGCGGAGGGCTGGCTGCCGCGGGTCCCCCGGACGCTCGAAGCCCACGCGGTGCGGTCGCTGCGCACCCAGGTGCGGGCGAGGTGTGCCCACTGCTCGGGAAGCTCCGCCGCGAGCCAGTCGTCGACGGCGACGGTCGGTGCGAACATCGGGACGGCCTCGCCGTCGTCGAGCACGAGCCCGGCGCTCTGCGCGAGCTCGGCGACGAGGCTTGCGGTCGCGTCGTCGACCTCGAGCTGCTGGGCGAGACGGCGCAGCTCGCGCACGCCGAGACCGCCGGATCGCAGGACCGGGGACGGCGTGCGCTCCCAGGTCCTGATCAGCACGGTGACGAGCCGGACGATCTCCTCGGCGGCCCGGGCGGACTCCGCGTCGACGACGTGGGCGTCACGCGCGGGGCCGTCGGCTCTCGGAGGGTCGACGAGCGCGACAGGGTGCGTGCGTCCGCCGCGCAGGGCGAGGCCGACGTGCCGGGGCAGCACGACGGTGTGCGCGTCCTGGGCGATGAGGAGCCCGCGCTGGACCAACCACGCGGCGGCGCGGGCCGACGTGCTCGTGCGGTCGGGCGAGGTGTGGCCGACGGGTGGGCCCCAGGTCAGTGCGGCCAGGACCTCGCGCGCGCCGGTCGGAGCCGTGGTCAGCACGTCGGAGAGCCAGCCGGTGCCCTCGGGCACGCTCGTCGCCACGACCGGTCCGAGGCCGCCCGGGAACGGGCCCAGGGCGTCGGCGAGCCCGGGGGCGGGCCGCAGCTCGGGGGAGCCGGTCCGGGGGTGCCAGAGCAGCGCAAGATCGGTCGCGTGGTCGAGCACGGTCGCGACGTCCGGCCGGGGTGCATCGAGAGCGTCGGCGAGCGAGTCGGGGGTCACCGGCCGTCCGAGGTCGTCCACGACGACGACGGCCTCGAGCACCTGGATGGCGAACGCGTCGAGGCGAGAGATCGCGCGCTCGATGCTGACGCGGCTGGTCGCTCGGGCCGCGAGCGAGGCGAGCGTGGTCGGGGTGGGGTTGGCCAGGTCCGGTCGGCGCAGCATCAAGGTGACGAGCGTCTCGTCAAAGCGGTCACGCAGGTGCTCGCTGAAAGTGGACATCCCTGCAACGATACGGCGTCGCGCACCGCGGCCCGACCGGGGGAGGCTCGACCGCCGGGGAATCGTGCGGCGTCGGGACGACGCGCCAGGTAGCCTTGGTGCGTATGCGTGCGTCTGCCTACGCGCGTTGTTCCCCGTCACAGACTCAGACACAGAGGTTCCAGTGCCCACCGGCAAGGTCAAGTGGTTCGACACCGAGCGCGGCTTCGGCTTCATCGCCAGCGACGAGGGTGACGAAGTGTTCCTGCACGCCTCCGCGCTGCCGGCGGGCGTCGCCTCGCCCAAGCCCGGGACCCGGGTGGACTTCGGCGTCGCCGACGGCCGCCGCGGACCGCAGGCGCTCTCCGTCAAGATCCTCGACCCGGTCCCGTCCGTCACGAAGGCGCAGCGCAAGCCGGTCGACGACATGGCCGTGATCGTCGAGGACCTCATCAAGGTGCTCGACAAGGTCGGCAACGACCTGCGTCGCGGCCGCTACCCCGAGAAGGCCACCGGAGAGAAGTACGCCGCCCTGCTGCGCGCGGTTGCCGACAGTCTCGAGGGCTGAGCGGTGGTCACCAAGAAGTCGGCCAAGGACGCCGTGCTCGAGGGCGCCGTCGACCTGGCGCGCGTCGCCGCCGAGGACATCGCCGAGCACCCGAGCGACGTCGGCGAGCACCTGGGCACCGTCGTCGAGGGCGAGCGCCTGGTCTCCCACCTGTTCGCGTGCGCCGCACCGGGCTACCGCGGCTGGCGCTGGCCGGTGACGCTCGCCCGCGTCCCCCGTGGTCGGGTCGCGACCGTGTGCGAGGTCGAGCTTCTCCCGGGTGACGACGCGATCCTCGCGTCGACGTGGCTCCCGTGGTCCGAACGGCTCCGACCGGGCGACCTGGGTCCCGGGGACGTGCTCCCGCTCATCGCGGACGACGACCGGCTCGAGCAGGGCTACGAGTCGACCGGGGACGCGGACGCCGACGCGATGGCCGTGTTCGAGCTCGGTCTGGGCCGCGAGCGCGTGCTCTCCCCGCACGGTCGTGCGACCGCCGCCGAGCGCTGGTACACGGGCTCGCACG
>DATKTF010000251.1:0-4807 GCA_035531255.1 Cellulomonadaceae bacterium | reverse complement strand
CGTCGAGCATCTCGTGACGATCGGTGCGAGCGTGGGCGTCGCGCACGCGGACCGCTCGCACCCGGACGGGCGGCTGTCCTCCCTGGACGTGCTGCTCAAGCACGCCGACCTCGCGATGTACCGCGCCAAGGAGCACGGACGCGGCCGGACCTCGAGCTACGACCCCACGATGGGCGCCGGGCGCGACGCCACCACCGCGACACTGACCCGCCGGCGGCTGGAGCGCCGGCTTCGCGAGGCGATCGCGAGCCGCACCCTGTCGCTGCACTACCAGCCGCTCGTCCAGCTCCCGTCCGGGCGGGTCTCCGGCGTCGAGGCGCTGGCACGCTGGCACGACCCCGAGCTCGGCAACGTACCCCCGGACCGGTTCATCCCGATCGCGGAGGAGACCGGCCTGATCATCGACCTCGGCGCCTGGGTGCTGGTCACCGCCTGCCGGCAGGCGGCCCGCTGGGCCGCGGGCACCGCGGACGACCTGAGCGTCGCGGTGAACGTCTCACCGGTCCAGCTCGCCCAGCCCGGCTTCCTCGACGTCGTCGTGGCCGCGTTGGCGAACGCGGGGCTGCCGGCCCACCGCCTGTGCCTCGAGATCACCGAGACGGCGGAGATCGCCGACCTCGCCGACTCGGTGCGGGTCCTCGGCGAGCTCCGGCAGCTCGGCGTGCGGGTCGCGCTGGACGACTTCGGCACCGGGCACTCGTCGTTGACGATGTTGCGGGCCCTTCCCCTCGACGTCGTGAAGATCGACCGGTCCTTCGTCGAGAAGGTGGCCCGCGGCTCCCAGGACACGGTCCTCGTCCGGTTGGTCATCGACACCGCACACACCCTGGGCCTCGAGGTCTGCGCCGAAGGTGTCGAGACGGCCGACCAGGCCCGACAGCTCCTGTCCATGGGCTGCGACTCGGCGCAGGGGTGGTACTTCGGCATGCCGGAGCCAGCGTCCGACCGCCTCAGCGAGGCGCTCACCGCAGCGTCGCCCGTCGTCGACCCGTCGCTCCCGCCGCCCGTGCCGCTCGGTGCCGCGGACGAGCTCGTGGTCGTCACGGCGAGCGACCGGACGATCACCTACACGTCGTCCACGTGCGCGGCGATCCTGGGGTGGCGACCGCAGGACCTGCTGGGCACGTCCGTCGTCGACCATCTCCATCCGGACACCCTCGCGAGGATCGAGCGGGGAGAGACGGTCACCGCGCTCCACACCGACGGCCGCGCGACCCACCGGGTCCGACACCGGGACGGCACCTACCGCTGGTTCGACACGCGGTCGCAGTCGCTGCGGGACGACTCCGGCGAGATCACCGAGGTGCTGTTCTCGAGCCGCGACGTCACGCTGAACGTCCAGACCCAGGACGCCCTGGCGGACGCGGAGGCGAAGTTCGACCGCGCGTTCGACGACGCCCCCAGCGGGATGGCCCTGACCGGGCTCGACGGGCGCCTCCTGCGCGTCAACGACGCCTTCGCCCGGATGCTCGGTCGCCGGTCCGCCGCGCTGGTCGACCTCGCGATCGCCGACCTCACGCACCCCGACGACCGACCCGCGCAAGAGGCCGACCTCGCACGGCTGCGGACCGGGCAGGCGTCCGCGCACGACGCCACGCGGCGGTACGTCCACCGCGACGGGAGCGACGTGCCGACCCGGGTCACGATCGCCGTCATCGCCGAACGACGCGCGCATCCGGCATACCTGATCAGCCACGTCGTGCCGGCGGCCCCCGGGCAGGTCTGCTGATCGTTCGCGGACGTCGCCGTGCCGACCGCGGCCGACCGCGAGACAGACGCTGCGATGGCGCGTCGCCGACGACACGCTCACCGGACCCGGGGCCACGAAGGCACGATCGAGGCGCAACCGGAGCCACGCGCGCCGACAGCGACGTCGGGCGCCCGACCCCCGCGGGCGGGCGGCCGACGTCGCTCTCGGGAGGACCTCAGCCGCGGCTGAAGTACTCGTCGCTCGCGATGATGCCTCCAATGATTGTCTCGTCACGTCCGCCGACCTGCAGGATCCCTACCCACGTGGCCTGTCCGGACGGGTCGAGGTCTCGACCCAACAGGTGCTGGTAGTGCCCGTTGACCACCATGGTGAGGTGCTCGGTCGAGAGCAGGAAGCCCATGGAGACGTCCTGTCGGGACGCGCCGTTGCGAAGGAACTGCGTCCACCATGCCACCTCGCTCACTGCGGCCGATCTGTGAAGAATGTCCGCGTACAGGCTCGTGACCCAACCGCTGTCGGTAGAGCCGGCACGGGCGTAGTACTCCGGAGACCCAACGAATCCTGCCTCCACCTGGGAGAGGGTCCATCCGCTGTTCAGCGCCCCCAGCCACGTCGCCATTCCGCCTGCGTCCGGTTGACGGTCGAGGTACCGCTGGTAGGAACCGGTGATGAGACCCGTGCGGTATTCCGTGCTGTTGGTGATCGCCTCGGCGACCGCCGCCCGCGGGGTGCCGCTCTGCAACGCGGACATCCAGGTCGCCAGACCCTGCGGATCGGGCATCCGGTTGAACAGGTCGGAGTACACGCACCCGATGTACAGCTCGAGCTGGGTACCCGGGGTGACGACGGCCGACCGGGCCGACGTCGGGCCGGTGCCGACGGCATTGGTGACCGCGACATCGACGGTGTAGCTCGTGCCGTTGGCAAGCCCGGTGACCACGACACTCGTGACCGCAGCGGTCGCGGGGACTGTCTGGACCACTGTCGTGCCGGAGTACGCCGTGACGACGTACCCCGTGATGGGCGAACCACCGGTGTCGGCGGGCGCCGACCAGTTCACCGTCGCGACCGCGTTACCGGCCGAGACAGAACCGAGAGTCGGTGCACCCGGCACGGCCGCGGGAACGACGACGGCCGACCGGGCCGACGTCAGGGTGGTGCCGGCCGCCGTCGTGGCCGCGACATCGACGGTGTAGCCGGTGCCGTTGGTCAGCCCGGTGACCGAGACACTCGTGGCCTCGGCGGTCACGGGGACCGTCCGGATCGCGGTCGTGCTCGTGCCGACGTACACCGACACGACGTACCCGGTGATGGTCGTGTCTCCGACCTCGGGCACCGTCCAGGTCACGTCTGCCGAGGAATCAGCAGCGACCGCCAAGGCCGTCGGCACAGTGGTGTCCTCGCCGGCGTCCGGCGGCTGCTGGCCGTGGGACTCGGGGGCGGACACGGACACGACGAGCGGAGGGAGCGTGTTCCCGTCCACCAGGCGGACGTCGAAGGAGTAGTTGCCCACCAGCGCCCCGACGGCGACCGTGGTGTACCAGGTCACCGAGGTGTAGCCGGCTACGAGCGCGGCGTCCCAGGTGCCCACCAGCTGGCCGTCGGCGTTCAGCGTCAGGTCCATGGGCACCATGTCGCTCCCGCTGCTGGCGTAGATCTTCACGTCACCGGCCTGGGTGACTTCGGTCTCCGGCGTCGTGGTGTCGTCGCCGGGGCCGGTCACGGTCAGCGCCAGCTGACCGGTGCCCACCGTGGGCGAGTAGACGCGCAGCGGGATCGACATCGCCACACCCTGGGTGGCGAGCTTGGGAAGGGAGTCTCCCCAGATGACCGTCGAGACATTGGCATTGACGGTGATCGTGCCGGTCTCCTGGGCCAGCACCGTCGTGGGGGCATCGAGGTCGACCAGTTCGAGCGTGATTCCGTACGCCCCGACGGGCGCCCCATCGGCGACTGTGACGTCGAACGTCGTGGAGACGTTGTAGCCCGGGGCTACGGGGAAGCCGGTGTCAGGCCCCCACGTCCCGACGAGGTTGGAGGCTCCGTCGACGGTGAACGGAACGGCCTGGCCGTCAGCGGTGGCGGTCGCGGTCACGTCCCCTGCCGTGAGGGCAGTGTCGGCGTCGATCGTGAGGCGCAGCTGGGCCTTGTCGATGAGGGTGCCACCCCAGGGGTTGAGAAGTGACGCCGTCATCTGGAAGGGGTAGGTCTGGAACACGTTCGCGGGCAGCGTGCCGAGGTCGACCGCCGGGTCGTGGATCGCCTTCAGCTGAGCCTCTGTGGTGTCCACACCCGGGACGTCCATGTAGAAGCCGGGGATGAACGTGTTGTCCGGCATGAAGTTGCACAGCGCCCGCACGTCGTCGGCCAGCTGCGCGAACGCCGTGATACCGGTCAGCGTGCGGTTGCCGATCGTGCTGTCTGACAGATTGGTGAACGGCACCACGTCGGTGATCTTGCTGACCTTCCACTCGAGCGATGCCACGTCGAGCCAGGTGACGCTGCCCTTGAAGGTCTGCGAGCGGTTGTAGGTGAAGCCGG
Organism: Cellulomonadaceae bacterium; assembly: GCA_035531255.1. Lineage (GTDB taxonomy): Bacteria > Actinomycetota > Actinomycetes > Actinomycetales > Cellulomonadaceae > JAJDFX01. The sequence goes on along the minus strand of DATKTF010000251.1, from coordinate 555 downwards.
TGTAGTCCACGAACTGCTCGCCGGTCGTCATCTCGGTGCCCGCACTGTCAGGGTTCTCGGACCTGACGAAGCTCACGCCCCAGGGAGACACGTACTCCGGCACCGGCGGAGACGCAGTGGGGTCGGCCGGCGTCGGGAACCCGATCATCCGGTTGTAGTACTCGACGGCGTCGAGGGTGAGCGGTGTGGACTTGCTCGCTGCCGCACCGATGTTCATCGCGGCCAGCTCCCAGGCGTCGAACTGGCTGTTCGACCCGGTGCCGCCGGCTGGTCCGATCGAGGCCGGCGGGCCGGGAATGGTGGTCGGGCTGGCGGGAAGCCCTGGAATGGTGCCGGTCTTCATCAACGACTGGTAGATCGCCGCGTTCTCAGGTGACGCGTCGATGGGCGTGCCGTCGTTGCTGATCCGGCCGGTCGACTCCAGGTTGATGGTGCTCGCGAGCAGGAACTTGGTCGTGACGTCGGCGAGCTTGGTCTCGATCACCGTGTCCGTCGTGCGGGCGAGATTCAGCCGTTCGAGCACGACCTCGGAGACGAGCGCGGCGTACTGCGGCT
>DATKTF010000250.1:0-2147 GCA_035531255.1 Cellulomonadaceae bacterium | reverse complement strand
GAGGTCATGCGGCCGCATCCTTCTGGCTCGCAGCGTCCGACCCGTCCGACCTGTCCGACCCGCCCGCTCTCGGCCCCGTGGCCGCGCCGGGTGACGTCGTGCACAGCTCGAGGGTGCAGCACTTCGCGCCGCCGCCGCCCTTGAGCAGCTCGGAGGTGTCGACGGGGATGGGCTCGAAGCCCCGCTCTCGCAGCTGAGCCTGGTAGGTCAGCGCCTGCGGGCTCACGACGACGTGCAGGCCGTCGCTGACGGCGTTCAACCCGAGCGCGCCGGCGTCGTCGGCACCGACGACCAGGGCGTCGGGGAACAGCTGGCGCAGCACGCGCTGCGAGCCCGGCGAGAAGGCCGCAGGGAAGTAGGCGATCTCGGCGCGCTCCTCGGACCGATCGAGCACGGTCAGCGCGGTGTCGAGGTGGTAGAAGTGCGGGTTCACCAGCGAGAGGGAGATCACCGGGCGACCGAGCACCTCCTGGAGCTCCGCGTGGGCCGCCAGGGTGGTGCGGAACCCGGTGCCGGCCAGCAGCAGCCCGCCGACGGCGAGGACGTCACCCTGGCCCTCGTTCACCTCGGTCGCCACGTGCGTCGTATAGCCGTGCTCCTCGAACCAGTGGAGGTAGGCCGGCCCCTCACCGCGTCGCTCCTCGTGGTGGAAGTGCGCCGAGTGGACGACGCCGTCGAGCACCGTGGCACCGTTCGCCGCGAAGACCATGTCCGGAAGGTCGGGGACCGGGTCGATCAGCTCGACCGTGTGGCCGAGAGACACGTAGAGGTCGTGCAGGTCCTGCCACTGCGCGACCGCGAGGTCGCGATCGGTCGGCACGCTCGCGTCCATCCAGGGGTTGATCTCGTAGCTCACGGTGAAGTGATCGGGTCGGCACATGAGGTAGTGCCGTGCGGTCGCCGTGCGGACCGGAGGCTCCGAGCGACGGTGCGCGCGCCTGCCGGTGCCGGGGTCATCCTCAGACGGCGCCATGGACTGATCCTCTCCCCGGTCGGCAGCCTGCGCGACCCACGGTAGCGTCTGAGGCGTGGAGACAAGAGAGCTGGGCCGCACGGCCCGTCAGGTGAGCGTAGTCGGACTCGGGTGCTGGCAGCTGGGTGGTGACTGGGGCAGCGTGGGCGAGGACGACGCGTTCGCGCTGCTGGACGCCGCGGTCGACTCCGGCGTGACGTTCCTCGACACCGCGGACGTCTACGGCGACGGGCGGAGCGAGACCCTGATCGGCCGGTTCCTCGCGGCCCGCGGGTCGGGCCACGGGCTCACGGTCGCCACCAAGATGGGCCGCCGCGCCGACCCCCACGTCGCGGACGCCTACACGCTCGACGCGTTCCGGGCGTGGACCGACCGCTCACGCGCCAACCTCGGCGTGGACGCGCTGGATCTCGTGCAGCTGCACTGCCCGCCGACCGAGGTGTTCGAGCGTGACGCGACGTACGACGACCTGGACACCCTCGTGCAGGAGGGTCGCATCGCCGCGTACGGCGTGTCCGTGGAGACCGTCGCCGAGGCGTTGACCGCGATCGCGCGGCCCAACGTCGCAAGCGTGCAGATCATCCTCAACATCTTCCGGCGCAAGCCGCTCGAGCAGGTGCTCCCGGCCGCGCGCGCGGCCGGCGTCGGCATCATCGCGAGGGTCCCGCTCGCGAGCGGCCTGCTCTCCGGCAAGTACGACGAGTCGACCGTGTTCGGTGCGGACGACCACCGGACGTACAACCGGCACGGCGAGGCGTTCGATGTCGGCGAGACCTTCGCCGGGGTGCCCTTCGACGTCGGCGTGCGCGCGGCGCGCGAGGTCGCGGCCCTGACGCCGGCGGGCGCGACCACGGCTCAGCTCGCCCTGCGCTGGATCCTCGACCAGGAGGGCGTCAGCACGGTCATCCCGGGGGCGCGCAACGCCGCCCAGGCCCGTGGCAACGCCGCGGCGGCCGACGCGTCGGTCATCGCACCGCTCGACGCGGACCTGCTCGACCGGCTCGCACGGGTCTACGACTCCTCGATCCGGGAGCACGTGCACGGCCGCTGGTGAGCGGGCGGGCACCTCAGACGAACGACTCGGGTGCCGCACCGAACGCGAGCCAGGCGCCGTCGACGACGGTGCGACCGAGCGCGCGGGCGCCGAGGATGCCGACGGCGGCCCCGATGCCGA
>DATKTF010000249.1:0-6069 GCA_035531255.1 Cellulomonadaceae bacterium | reverse complement strand
GTGCGGGAGTTCCGCGGTCGGCGGCGCACGGCGCGACGCAGCGCGAACGCTGCGAGCCTCGCCGGCCTCGCCTGGGTCGCCGGTCTGATCCTGCGGTCGCTGCGACGATCGGTCCGACGGTGACCGCCGTCCACGTCCGGTCCGGCACCCTCGACGACGCGGACGACCTCGCAGGGCTCGCCGCTCTCACGTTCCCGCTCGCGTGCCCGCCGCACACCACCGAGGCGGCGAGGTCCGCGTTCATCCGCGACGTGCTCTCGCCGGAGAGGTTCCGCGAGTACCTCGCGGACCCGGCGCGATCGCTGCTGGTCGCGCAGGTCGTCGACCTGCCCGACCGCTCACCGCCGGCGCTCGCGGGCTACGCCATGCTCGTCGACGGCGAACCCGACGATCCGGACGTGCGCGCGGTGGTGACGGCGCGCCCGACGATCGAGCTCAGCAAGTTCTACGTACACCCGGCTCACCACGGCCAGGGCGTCGCGGACGCGTTGATGCAGGTCGTGCTGGACGTGGCCCGGCGCGGTCAGCGCGTCAGCCTCTGGCTCGGGGTCAACAACGAGAACGCCCGCGCGCGGCGCTTCTACCTGCGGCACGGCTTCACCGTGGTCGGGACGAAGCACTTTCGGGTCGGTGACCGCCTCGAGGACGACGTCGTCCTCGAGCAGGACCTGCGTACCGTCGGCTGACTCCATCTGTCGACCGACACCGCCCTGTCGACCGACACCGCGCGCGACCCGGGGTACCGCGTCCGACCCCGGACATGACGACGCAGGCCCGGCCGGAGCCGGGCCTGCGTGGTCGATCCCTGCCCGCCGGAGCGGTTAGCTCACTTCTTGTTGCGGCGCTGGTGGCGCGTCTTGCGCAGCAGCTTGCGGTGCTTCTTCTTGGCCATCCGCTTGCGGCGCTTCTTGATGACGGAGCCCATGGGTCCTCACAATGCTGGGTCTGGTGCGGGTCGGGACGTTGAGCGGCAGGAAGCAACGCCCACGCCCAGGAAAGTCCTGGTGCATCGTACCTGCTGCGCCGCCTGCGCGGCCACGCGCGCCGACGCGCGGTCAGGAGGTCAGCCGGTCGCCCTCGACGTGCGAGCTCGCAAGATACAGGTCGAGCGCGTCCTGAGGCACCCGGAACGAGCGCCCGACGCGCACCGCCGGCAGCTCACCCGAGTGGACGAGCCGGTACACGGTCATCTTCGAGACCCGCATGACGTCGGCGACCTCGGCGACCGTCAGGTACCGCACCCGCGGCTTCTCGCTCGTCATGCTCGCGTGCTCCCGTGGTCCGATCGCCAGCTGTCGGTCGCCACGAGGCGAGGGCAGCGCGCCGACCCGACGGGCCGTGCTGCGCTCACCCTAGGGCCTCCTGGGGCTGGAGTGAAAGGGGTGAACTCAGGTGACAGTCAGTCGTGATCCACCTGCAGGCCGAGCAGCGGGAAGACCGCCTGCCGCGTGGCCCGCACGGCCCGGTCCAGGGCGTCCGCCGGGTCGTAGCCCGAGGACCACGGACGGAAGCTCGCCGGGGCGCCGTCGGACATGAACGGTGGTGCGGTCCGACCCCACCTCTCCTTGACGTGATCGAGCCACGCGGCCGGCACCGGGGTGTGCGGGTCGATCAGGTCGTGCGTCGCGATGGCGATCACGTGAGCCCACGCGCGCGGCACCACGTCGACCACCGCATATCCCCCACCGCCCAGCGCGACCCACCGTCCGCCGGCGACCTCGTGAGCGAGATCGTGGACCCACGACGCGGCGAGCCGCTGCGCGTCGACCGAGATGTCGAGGTTCGACAGCGGATCGCTCCCGTGCGCGTCGCACCCGTGCTGCGACACGACGATGTCGGGTCGGAACTCACGCACCACGGCGGGGACGACCGCGTCCACCGCCCGCAGCCAGCCGGCATCGGTCGTGCGCGCAGGCAGCGGCAGGTTCACCACCGTTCCCGCCGCAGCGCCGAGACCGGTGTCCCCCGCCGGGCCGGTGCCGGGGAACAGCGTGATCCCGCTCTCGTGCACCGAGACCGTGAGGACCCGAGGGTCGTCGTAGAACACCGCCTGCACCCCGTCGCCGTGGTGGGCGTCCAGGTCGACGTACGCGACCCGCTCGGCGCCCTCCGCGAGCAGGGCACGGATCGCCACCGCGGCGTCGTTGTACACGCAGAAGCCCGACGCGGCGCCGGGCATCGCGTGGTGCATCCCGCCGGCGATGTTCACGGCGTGCTCGACGCGCCCGGTCCACACCGCGCGAGCAGCATCCAGGGTGCCTGCCACGATCCGCGCTGCGGCCTCGTGCATCCCCGCGAAGACGGGGTCGTCCTCGGTGCCGAGACCCCGCGCGGGATCGCCCACGCCGTCGTCAGAGGCGGCGCGGACGGCCCGGATGTACTCGGGCGTGTGCACGGTGGCGAGCGTCGCGTCGTCGACCGGCTCCGCCCCGACGACCTCGACCCCGGGTCGGTCCAGCAGCCCGAGCTCCTCGGCCAGTCGCATCGTCAGCGCGAGCCGCTCGGGCGCCATCGGGTGGATCACGCCGAAGTCGTAGCCGAGCAGCGCCGGGGACCAGACGACTCTCACGTGACCGGCCATGCCGCCACGCTAGTGCCGACTCTCGGCGGCCGTGCACCGCCCGCGCCTCGGCGTTCCCGGAGCCGCTCGGCTGAAGCGCCCCGACGAGCACGACCGCTATCGACGTCGGACAGCGATGAGGCGCTGCATGACGACGAAGACGAGCAGCAGCACGCCGATGAAGATCTTCGTCCACCACGAGCTCAGGGTGCCCTGGAACGTGATGATCGTCTGGATGAGCCCGAGCACGACGACGCCGAGCACCGAGCCGAGCACGAATCCGCTCCCGCCGGTCAGCAGCGTGCCGCCGATCACGACGGCCGCGATCGCGTCGAGCTCCATGCCGACCCCGGTCAGCGAGTACCCCGAGCGGGAGAAGACCGTGAACAGGAATCCGCCGATGCCGGCACACGTCCCGCTGATGACGTACACGAGGACCTTGGTGCGGGCGACGGGCAGGCCCATCAGCAGGGCCGAGCTCTCGTTGCCACCGATCGCGTAGACGGTGCGACCGAAGCGAGTGAAGTGCAGCACGTAGAAGGCCGCCGCGACGACGACCATCGCGATGATGCCGCTCGGGGTGATCGCCCACGTGTCCCCGATCGGGATGCGGGCGCTCGAGAGCCACACGATCGTCGGGTCGGAGATCGGGATCGACGAGAGGCTGATGACGTAGCAGAGCCCGCGCGCCAGGAACATCGCGGCGAGCGTCGCGATGAACGGTTGGATCTCGAACACGTGGACCATCACGCCCACGACGAGCCCGAGCGCGGAGCCGATCAGGATCACGAGCGGGATCACCACGAACGCCGGCCAGCCGCTCTGGAACAGGGACGCCGCCGAGATCCCGGAGAGCGCGACGACGGCCCCCACCGACAGGTCGATACCGCCCGTGACGATCACGAACGTCATCCCCACCGCGAGCACGATCATGTACGAGTTGTTGATGAACAGGTTCGACACGACGCGACCCGAGAGGAAGTTCTCGTACCGCGCGCCCCCGATCGCGAACATCAGGAGCAGGACGAGAAGGGCGCCGAGGACCGGCAGGAACCGGCGGTCGACGTGCACCGAGCGAGCCACCCGGGCCAGTCGCGAACCGGTGCTCCGGTCCGCCGCAGCGCGGGTCTCGTCGGTCGTCGGGAGGACGTCGGGGACGGTCATCAAAGACCCACCGTCACGGGCACGGGAGCACTCACGGGAGCGCGCCCTCTCGAGGCGATCCGGTTCCGAACCACGGGAGCCTGCATGATGCACACGGCGATCACGACGACCGCCTTGAACAGCGGCGTCACTGCCGGTGGCACGCCCAGGATCGTCACCGTGAGCGTCAGGGTCTGGATTACCAGGACCCCGACGAGTGTCCCCGCGAGCGAGAACTTGCCGCCCGCGAGCGAGGTCCCGCCGATCACGACGGCGAGGATCGCGTCGAGCTCGATGAACAGCCCGGCGTTGTTCGCGTCCGCCGCCATCACGTTCGAGCTGATCATCAGCCCGGCGATGCCGGCGAACACCCCGGAGAGCGCGTACACGGTCCAGATGATCGTCCGTGACTGGACGCCCGCGAGGCGGCTGGCCTGGGGGTTGATGCCGACCGACTCGATGAGCATGCCGAGCGCGGTGCGCCGTGTCAGGGTCGCGACGATCGCGAAGAGCCCGCCAGCGATCAGCACGGCGAGAGGGACCGCGAGCCAGTAGCCCGAGCCGATCATCTTGTACGGCGGGCTGTTGATCGTGGTGATCTGCCCACCGGTGATGAGCATCGCGATGCCCCGGCCCGCCGTCATGAGGACGAGCGTCGCGATGATCGGCTGGATCCCCACGACCGAGACGAGGAATCCGTTCCAGACTCCGAGGACGAGCGAGAGCAGCGCGGCGATCGCGACCGCGGTGAGCACGGTGCCGACGCCGGTCGGGTCTCCCGACGAGGCGATGAAGCTGCACGCGACCGCACCCGAGATCGCCACGACCGCACCGACGGACAGGTCGATGCCGCGTGTCGCGATGACGAGCGTCATCCCGACGGCCACGAGGAGGAGCGGCGAGCTGTTGCGCAGGATGTCGATGAGTGCGCCGAACAGGTGTCCGTCCTGGACGCGGATGTTGACGAAGGTGGTCGTCTTGACCGTGTTCGCCACGAGCAGCGCGACGAGGGCGACCACCGGCCAGAAGATCTTGCCCCCGGCGAACCTCTTCCACGCGGTCATGAGGCCTGCCCTCCGGTCGCGATGAGCCCGACGATGTCGTCGACCCCGGTGCCCCGGCTCTCGATCTCGGCGATCTTGTGGTGGTCGCGCAGGACCGCGATCCGGTGGCTGACCCGGAGCACCTCCTCGAGCTCCGAGGAGATGAACACGACGGACATGCCGTCGCGCGCGAGCTCGGTCACGAGCCGCTGGATCTCCGCCTTCGTCCCGACGTCGATGCCGCGCGTCGGCTCGTCGAGCACCAGCAGCTTCGGCGCGGTGGCGAGCCATCGCGCGAGCAGCACCTTTTGCTGGTTCCCGCCGGACAGGTTGCGTGCCGGGATGTCCGGGTTCGGTGGACGGATGTCCAGCGCCGCGATGTACTGCTGCACGATCTCGTCGGCTCGACGTGCGGGGATGCGCCGGGTCCACCCTCGCTCGGCCTGCAGGCCCAGCAGGATGTTCTCCCTCATCGTGAGATCCGCGACGATCCCCTCGGCCTTCCGGTCCTCCGAGGAGTAGGCGATGTTCCGGTCGAGCGCGGCCCGCGGCGTGCGCAGGTGCACGGTTGCGTCGCCCATGCGCGTCTGGCCGTGGTCGGACCTGTCGGCGCCGGTCAGCAGCCGCGCGAGCTCGGTGCGCCCCGAGCCGAGAAGGCCGGCGATCCCCACGACCTCCCCCTCGTAGAGGTCCAGGTCGAACGGTTCGATGGCCCCGCGCCGTCCGAGGCCGATCGCCTGGAGGTAGGGAGTGGTGTGCGCCAGAGCCGCGACAGACTGCCTCGGCGCCTCCTCGAGTCGTTCGAGGTCCTCGAGGGAGGTGCCGATCATCTTGGAGATCAGGTCGAGCCGGGGCAGCTCGCTCGTCACGTACTCACCGACGAGCTGTCCGTTGCGCAGGATCGTCATGCGGTCGGAGATCTCGTAGACCTGCTCGAGGAAGTGGGACACGAAGAGGATCGCGACGCCCTCGTCGCGCAGCCCACGCATCACCGTGAACAGCTGCACGACCTCGTCGACGTCCAGGCTCGACGTCGGCTCGTCAAGGATGAGCACCCGGGCGTCGACCACCATCGCCCGGCAGATGGCCACGAGCTGCTGCACCGCGAGCGAGTGGGCGGAAAGCGACGATCGGGGGTCGATGGTGAGGTTGAGGCGGGCCAGATGGGTCGCCGCCGCGGTCCGGGTCGCACGCCAGCCGATCGAACCGCCGCGCCTCGGCTCACGCCCGAGCATGATGTTCTCCGCGACGGTGAGGTTCGCGCAGAGGTTGACCTCTTGGTAGACGGTGCTGATGCCGGCAGCCTGAGCGGCGGCGGGACCG
>DATKTF010000248.1:0-5421 GCA_035531255.1 Cellulomonadaceae bacterium | reverse complement strand
TGGCCAGGAGAAGGGCCACGCGCCGGACCGCTCGGCGCCGGGAACGACGTCGCGCCGAGGTCACCGCGACGCCCGGCGCGGATGCGGCTGCCGTCGTTGCGGCCGTCGTCCGCGACGCCCCGGCGCGCATCAGAGCACCGGCACGTGCGGGAGGGTCAGACCCCCGATGTCGATCGTGACCTCCTCGCCCGGTCTGAGCGCCGCAGCAGTGTTCTCGTAGACGAGGTAGAAGGTCTGCCCGGGGCGGAGCGTGTGCCCCTGCTTCATGAGCGAGACCCGCGTCGTGCTCGCGTTGCGGGCCTCGCTGCGCAGGACGGGAGGGTGCGCGACGTCGGACTGGAACACCGTCGCCTTCTCCTGGTCGAGGACCACGTAGCTCAGCGTGATCAGGCCGCCGTCGCCGACCACCGCGACCCGGGAGAAGCGCACGCCGAGCCGGTCCTCCATGGCCGCACTCTGCGGGAACGGCGACGCGGGTCGCGCGCCGGACGAGACGAGGTTGCCGATGACGAGTGCCGCCAGCAGCACCATCACGGTGATCACGAACCACTCGGCGGGGTTCCTCGAGGGCCCCGTCGCGGAGGCCTCACGACCCCGGTGCGGTCGCAGTCGGCCGCGAAGGCCCTGCAGGGACTCGAACCCGCTGGTGACGAGATGGCTGGACATGGGGTGCTCCCTCCCCGGGGGGCTCTCGGGCCGTGGATGGCGGTCCGAGAGCCCCCCGAGGTGCTCGACGACGGTGAGGGACCGGTGGTGCTGGACGGAACCGGTGCTGCTGTGGCCGGGACCGCTACCGCGTGGAGACGAACGAGTCGACGTAGGCCGTGCCGGCCATCGACGATCTGCGCGTCGCGGTGACGCCAGCTGTCACGCCGAGCACCACCGTGTCCACCCGGAGCGCGCTGGTGTTGCCCGTCAGGGTCGTGACGACCCCGCCGTCGACCAGCAGGGCGACCGAACCCCGCGTCACCCCCGTCGTCGGTCCCGAGCGCCAGTCGACCCTGATCGTGTGCGCCCCGGCCGGGAGCGTGACCCACGCCCCGGTCAGGTTGCCCGCACCGGTCCGCGAGAGCTGGACCCGGATCTGGGCGACGCCGGCCGTGCGGTGGAACTGCACCGCGAAGACCTGGTTGTTCGCCGCGTTCCGTGCCTGGAACAGCGTGAGCACGGCCGTGGTGGTCCCGGAGGTCAGCGTGTTCGCGTTGAAGGCGAATGACGCGTGGTAGCCGGTCTCGCCGGTCGGCGAGGTGTCGGTCACGTAGCTCGCCCGGTTCGACGTCCCGCCGGTCAGAGTCACCTGGAGCCCGAGGTTCGCGCCGCCGACCGGGATGCCCGCCGCCGCTGTGACCGCGAGGTTCCCGGTGGACGCCGACCACGCCGCAAGGGTCCCGGAGTCGAACGTGTCGGAGAAGATCGCCGTCGGGACGCTCACCGTCACGGTCGTGCCGACGGCGTTGCTCCAGTTCCCGGCGAGGTCCTGGACCCGCAGGTTGACCTGCTGGTTCCCGAGCGGGATCCCGGCGAGCGGGATCGTGGCGACGATGCTCGTCCCGACCAGGCTGACGGGCACCCGGGCACCGGCACCCGGCGCCGGGGCCGTCGCCCCGAGCCAGAACTCGGCGGCCGCGAAGGCCGTCTCGTTGACCGGTGCGGTCAGCGTGAGCGTGGCCGCCCCGTTGGTCGGGTTCGGTGTGCCGACGACGGTCCCGAGGACCGGCGCTGTCTTGTCGACGGTCAGGTCGACCCCGAACAGGGCACCCCAGTTGCCGGCGGCGTCCTGACCGCGGACGAACACGTGGTGCGTGCCGTTCGTGAGCGATCTGATCTGAGAGACCGGGATGAGGCCGTAGACGTTCTCGGTCTGGCTGTCCATCGCGCCGTCGACCGGGATCAGCTGGAAGCCGGTGCCGCCCGCAGGGACCGCGACCGTCGGGTCGAGGAAGCCCTCGGCGTCGGTGACCACGCTCTGCAGCGCGCCGAGCACGCCGCCGGTGCCGGCGTCACGGTCGGTGATCCGCGCCGAGACGACCAGGTAGCCCGGGTGGGCCGGGTCGCTCAGCACACCGTTGGACGGGTTGGGCCCGACGCTCGCCGCCTCGACGCCCGGGCCGGTGAGGTCCACCGACAGCGGGATGTCGAGCGTCGGTCCCCAGAGCCCCAGGGAGTCCTTGCTGTGGACGAACACGTGGTGCTGGCCCTCGCCGAGCGCTCTGACGCTCGCACCCGGGATCGTGACGTCCTCCGAGACGACGGTGGCGGTCCGGTTGAGGGGCACGGTGGTCCCGGTGCCATCGGCGCCGACGGTGTCGAGGAAGTACTCGGCGTCGGTGATCGTGCCACCGGCGGCGGAGTCGTCCCCGGTCGCCGAGACCCTGACGTCGACGCCCCCGCTGGCCGGGTTCGGCGTCGCGGTGCCGTTGGTCGTCTGCGGGCCGGTCTTCGGCAGCCTGAGGATCACGTCACCGACGACGCCCCAGTTCCCGGCCGCGTCGAGCGCCCGGACGAACACCGTGTGCGTGCCTGCGGCGAGAGCGTCGAGGACGGCGGTGGTGATCGTCCCGGTGGCGCCGGCGACGTCGACCGTGCCGAACGCCCCGGACATCGGGGTGCCGAAGCCGACGCCGGTGGTGACGGCGTCGTCGATCACGAGCTCGGCCTGGGTGACGGGAGACCCACCGGTCGTCGCGTCGGAGAGGTCCGCGGTGACGGTGACCGGGAGGAGACCGCTCGCCGGGTTGGGTGAGGCCGTCACGTGCGTCGCGACGGGGCCGACCTGATCGGTGCTCGGCGGTGGCGCGGCGGTGTCGAGGTAGGTCATCATCCCGCCGAAGGCGAAGGACAGCGGGTCGGCCGTCGTCTGTCCGTTGTTGTCGAGGTGACCCGCGGACTCGAACAGCGTGACCTTGGACTCCGGGCCGGTCGGCATCGTGACGAGGGTGTCGGACGTCGCCCCGGCCAGGACCGGCATGACGACGGCGGTCTCGGCATAGTGCAGGGCGTGACCGTCGTCGGCGATCTGCTTCTGGGTCGCCCCGAGCAGGCTCATGGCGTGCGTCTGGGACCCGACGTTCACGTAGCGGAGCAGGACGGTGTGGCCCTGGTCCGTGCCGATCGGGTCGGTCGACGGGAACGGCTTGCCGTTGATCAGCCGGTAGGCGGGGCGGAAGTTCCGCATGTCGAAGGTCGCCGGTGCGGCGTTCAGCGCCGGGTCGATCTCGCTGAGCACCACGACGGCCTCGTCGTCGTACGTGCTGGCCGGGTAGCCGGCCGGCTGCGTGCCGTACGCCGAGCCGTCGGCGGGGCGCACCACGAGTGCGCCCGCCAGACCCATCGCGACCTGACGGGCGCCGTCGGCCGTGTGACCCGCCTCGTAGGCGAACGTCCCGGCGCGTGCGGCGGTGAACGTGTAGGTCGCGGTCGCGCCCGGAGCTGCGCCGACCTCCTCCGCCTGGCTCGAGAGCCCCGCGGCGAAGGCGCTCGCCGGTTGCCCGGGGAACGCGAGCGACACCGGCTCGGCGAGCTGGTTGTGCAGCGTGACCGTGACGGTGGACCCCTGGTCGACCACCAGGAGCGGCCCGGGCGCGCTGGCGCTGGCGGCGACCCCCGTGCTCGAGAAGCCCCAGACGGGGATCGCCTGCCCGAGGATCGACGCGGTCCCGGCCATCGCGTACAGGTCGCATGCGGCGGCGGTGCCGGTCACGGTGCAGCCCTGCGGCGCGAGCTTGCCGACCGCCGTGGCACGGGCCGCCGAGGTGGCAGCGGCGTGACCGGAGGTGAGCGCTGCGACCGGTGCGGCCGCGGCGGCGTGGGCCAGGAACGGATCGGCGGCGAACGTGGCGACCACGAGGCCCGCGGCGGCGACGAGCGCCACCCCTCGCGAGGTGCCCCGACGCCGGGCTGAGCTGTCAGCCGGCTGGTTGAGTGTCATCGCCCGTCCTCACTTCACCTGGCAACCGGCGGGCGGGTCGATGCGGTAGACCGTCATCATTCCGCCGAAGGTTGCGCCGTAGTTGGTGGCCTGCTCCAGTGCGTGGCTGTGGGCGATGTGGTAGTACTCGCCGCACTCGTTGTTCGACGTGATCGTCGGGGGCAGGGCGTTCTTCACGCCCAGGTACGGGCTCTCGCTGAACCAGGTGTCCGTGCCGACCAGCAGCTGGTCGGTGATCGCCGGGATCTGGGTCGGGATCGGGTTGGTCAGCGCGTCCCAGTGCTCGACGTCCTTCCAGTCCATGAGAGCGTCGACCGACTGGCCGGGCTGCACGTCGAGGTCGTACTTGAGGTACGAGAGGTCCTGGCCGGACGGCCCCTGGAGGGCCTGGCCGTCCTTGTTGACGACCCGCTCGTCGCTGCCGTGCGGGTGGAACGGGTAGTTGACGGTGCCCGCGTTGAGGTAGCGGATCACGGCAGGCAACGGGTTGATGGCCGCGTCGTACGGGCGGATGTGCACGAGCGCCCCGTACGGCTGGCTCGGCAGCCACGACGCCCTGTTCGGTGCCAGGGTGTCCGGCATGCTCCGGCCGTTGATCATGTAGTACCGGGCCTTGAACGCGGACCAGTCGATCTGTTGCTGACGCTCGACGGCGAGGTGCAGGTCCGGGTCGACCTCCGAGAGCAGGAAGACGTACTCGTGGGACGGGCTGAACGCCGAGTCGGGGCGGTCGTTGACCCGGTCGGGGTGCCCGGCGGGCCTGACGACCAGCGCGCCGTACAGGCCCATCTGCCTCTGCTTGTCGACGTCCGAGCCGGTCTCGTACAGGTACGTGCCCGGGCTCCCGGCGGTGAAGGTGTAGGTCACCGACCCGTTGCCGGCGTCCGCGGCCTGGACCATCGAGGTCAGCGAGCCGCCGCTGTCGACCTGCGGCTGCGCCGGGTTGCCGTTGGCCTTGACGCCCGTCTGACCGGGAAAGACGATCGACGTCGCCTCGGGCAGCGTGTTGTGCAGGATCACCGTGACGGGTCTGCCGGACTCCACGCAGAGCGTGGGCCCCGGCAGCTGGAAGCTGCCCGAGCTGTTGCCGTAGCTCCACATGTAGATCGAGTTGCCGTCCGGCGTCGAGACGTAGCCGTCGCGGGCCGTGAGGGAGAAGGTCTGCTGGGCGTTCGAGTCGCACAGCAGACCCTCGGAGGTGGCCGCCTGGGCGGACCGCGGGGCGGTCACCACGGCTGCCAGGAGCAGGGCACCGACCGACGTCGCGACGGCCAGTCGCCGTGAGGCGAGGCGGGATACGAGTCTCATGACATCTCCTCGGTCGGTGTCGTCACGCGTTCGCGACGGTCTGGGCTGGATAGGTGCCCGGGGCGCCGACGAGGATCTTCGTCATCATGCCGCCGTAGCCCGGGCCGCCGCCGTTCTCGAGGTAGGAGTAGTTGCGGTCGTACAGCAGGTACTCCCCCGGTCCCGGAGCGACGAAGATGACGTCC
>DATKTF010000247.1:0-3321 GCA_035531255.1 Cellulomonadaceae bacterium | reverse complement strand
GCTCGTCCGCGATGAGCAGCTGCGGCCGGGCGGCGAGCCCGATCGCGATGAGCGCACGCTGGCGCATGCCGCCGGAGAACTCGTGCGGATACTGCTTCGCGCGTCGCTCGGCGTCCGGCAGCCCGGCCTCGCTGAGCAGCCCGGCCACCCGGTCCGTGAGGTCGGCCCCCTTGACGTGGGACGCGACGGTCGCGCCGGCGTTCGGGAGACCCGCCGCCGTGAGGATGGTGAGGACCTCGCGCCGGGTGGTCGCGCCGACGCGCAGCGCGCTGCTCGCGCGATCGACGACCGCTCCCGCCGCCTCGGCGCCCTGGGCGGTGGTGACCGCCGCCCGCAGCTCGGCAAGCAGAGCAGCCTTGGCCTTCCGCCCGAGGTACAGGTCGTCGTCGTTCGGTGCGACGTCGACGCTCAGCTCGTCCTGGACCATCGCGCTCGTGAGCGTGCTCCGGGTCGCCCTGCTCGCGTCGATGCCGTTCGCGCGGAGCGCCTCCTTGACCTGGAAGCCGATCTTCCAGACCGGATTCAGGTTCGACATCGGGTCCTGCGGGACCAGGCCGATCTGCTTGCCGCGCATCGCGACGATCTCGCTCGCGCTCGCGCGCGTCACCTCGAGCCCGTTGAACAGGATCGACCCGCCGGTCACCCGTCCGGTGCCCGGCAGCAGGCTGATGATCGCGTGCGCCAGGGTGGACTTGCCCGAGCCAGACTCGCCGACGATCGCGACGGTCTGCCCCGGGTAGATCGTGAGGTCGGCACCACGAACCGCTTGGACGACGCCGCCGGCAGCGGTGAAGGACACCTCCAGGTCGCGGATCGCGAGCAGAGGCTCCGGGGCGGCGTTCGTGAGGGTCGTCTCCGTCATCGCTTCCGCGCCTTCGGGTCGAGGGCGTCGCGCACGGCGTCACCCATCATGATGAAGCTGAGCACCGTCAGGGCGAGCGCCCCGGCCGGATAGAACAGCACGGACGGCTGGGTCCGCAGCGCGGCCTGCGCCTTCGCGATGTCGGCGCCCCACGAGACGATCGTGGTGGGGAGCCCGATCCCGAGGAACGACAACGTCGCCTCGGCGACGATGAAGATCCCGAGCGACACCGTCGCCGTGACGATGATCGGAGCAGCTGCGTTCGGCATGACGTGCCGGATCAGGTTCCGCGAGCGGGACACACCCAGCGCCGTCGCCGCGGTGATGAAGTCGGCGTTCTTCACCGACATCACGGCACCGCGGGTGATGCGGGCGATCTGGGGCCAGCCGAACACCCCGAGCACGACGACGACGGTGAGCACGTTGCGGTGCGTGGCGAACACCTGCATCACGACGATCGCCGCGAGGACGAGCGGGATCGCGAAGAAGATGTCCGTGATCCGCGAGAGGAGCGAGTCGAACCACTTGCCGTAGAAGCCGGCGAGCGCCCCCACGATGGCACCGAGCACGACGACCACGATCGTGGTGAGGATGCCGACCGTCACGGAGGCCCGCGCGCCGTAGATGGTCCGGGCGTAGATGTCGCAACCCTGACGGTCGAACCCGAAGGGGTGTCCCGGACCCGGAGGATTGTAGCTGGACATGAGGTCGCAGTAGGACGGGTCGGTGCTCGTGAACAGGCGTGGGACCGCCGCCACGACGACGACGAGAAGGATCAGGAACGCCGACACCCAGAAGATCGGCCGGACGCGCAGGCTCTGCCACGCGTCGTGCCACAGGCTCGCAGGCGGCGCGGTCTCGTCGACGGTGTCGACCTGCTCGAGGATCTCGACGTCGAGGTCTGCGAAGAAGTGCATCTGCGTCGGGCGCGAGTTCTCAGGCATAACGGATCCTCGGGTCCAGGGCCGCATAGAGCAGGTCCACGAGCAGGTTGGCGAAGATGTAGACCATCACGAGCACGGTGACCATCGACACCACGGTCGGCGCCTCACTCTGCTGGATCGCCTGGTACAGGGTGTGCCCGACGCCGGGGATGTTGAAGATCCCCTCGGTCACGATCGCGCCGCCCATCAGCCCGCCGAGGTCGGCTCCGAGGAACGTCACCACGGGGATCAGGGAGTTGCGGAGCACGTGGACGGTGACGACCCGCCTGCGGGTCAGGCCCTTCGCGGTGGCGGTCCGGACGAAGTCCGCGGTCATGTTCTCCGCGACCGAGGTCCGCGTCAACCGCAGCACGTAGGCGAACGACACCGACCCGAGCACGATCCCAGGCATCAGGAGCGTCCGGATGTTCACGTTCCCGCCGACCGTCGGCGGCAGCCAGCCGAGCTTGACGCCGACCAGGAACTGCATCGTGAAGCCGATCACGAAGACCGGCACGGCGATGACGACCAGGCTGACGATCAGGAACGTCGAGTCGAAGAGCTTGCCCTTGCGGAGGCCGGAGACGAGCCCGACGGCGATGCCGAAGACCGCCTCGAAGAACAGCGCCACGAACGCGAGCTGGATGGTCACCGGGAAGGCGCCGGCCATGACGTCCCGGACCGGGCGCCCGGAGAACGACGTCCCGAAGTCGAACGTCAGCAGCCCCTTGAGCCAGAGCAGGTACTGCACCAGGAACGGCTGGTTCAGGTGGTAGTGCTCTCGGAGCTGGGCGGCGACCGCGGGGTTCAACCCTCGCTCGCCGCCGAGCGCAGCGATCGGGTCGCCGGCGAGCGCGAAGACCATGAAGTAGATCAGCAGCGTGGCACCCAGGAAGACCGGGATCATCTGCAAGAGCCTGCGCCCGATGTACCAGGCCATCAGGTCTCCTCCTCGTAGGGATCGGGACGGGCCGACGTGCGCCGACGGCGGGCCACTCTAGTGTGCGTCCTCGTGAAAGGACGACTTCGCGGACACGGCTGGGGGTGGAGACCCGCGGGTCCCCACCCCCAGCCGTCAGAACGCCGAGCTCAGGCCTTCTTGATCTGGTAGTACAGCGGGACGGAGTCCCAGCCGAACTGCACGTTCGTCACCGTCGTGGCGTAGCCGCCGGTCACGTTCGAGTACCAGAGCGGGATCGCCGGGAGGTCCTTGAACAGGATCTCCTGGACCTGGTCGAAGAACTTGTTCGCAGCGTCGACCGACTTCGCGGCCAGACCCTGCTTGAGCAGGGCGTCGACCTGCGGGTTCGAGTAGTCGCCGTCGTTGGAGCCGGCTCCCGTGCCGTAGATCGGGCCGAGGAAGTTGTACAGCGACGGGTAGTCGGCCTGCCAGCCGGTGCGGAACGCACCCTTGATGGTGCGCTTCGTGATGTCGGTACGCAGGTCCTTGAACGTCGGGTACGGGCTGCCCTCGGCGTCGATCCCGAGCGTGTTCTTGATGCTGTTGGCCACGGCGTCGACCCAGGCCTGGTGGCC
>DATKTF010000246.1:0-5119 GCA_035531255.1 Cellulomonadaceae bacterium | reverse complement strand
CGTCTACCGCACGTCGTTCCAGCTCTCGCCGTACGCGTACATCGACGTGGCCTCCCGCGCCCAGAAGTGGATCGACCAGGCCATCAGCCGGAACATCTACCTCGAGTCCCGGGACATCTCCGAGATGGCGCGCCTGTACGCCGCCGCCTGGGAGAAGGGCGTCAAGACGACGTACTACCTGCACGTGAAGCCCCGGCACACCGCCGAGCAGTCCACCGTGCGGGTCAACAAGGCGGAGAACCTGCCGGCCGGTCGCGGGGGCGCGACGGTGCGGCCCGCCGAGTCGGCGACGTCGCCGGCTCCGCGCCGCGGCTTCGGGTTCGGCAAGGCGGCCGGAGCGACGGCCCCGTCCGACGTGATCGCGTCGCCGGACCTCGACCCGTCCTCCGGGCTCGCTGCGCAGCCGCAACCAGCGGCTCCCGCGGCCACGGCGCCCATGACCACGACTCCAACGGTCACACCCGCGCCGACGCCCGGGTTCTCGTCCCTGACGAGCCACGCCGCACCGCCGTCGGTCCTTGCAGCAGTCGTGGACGCCGCGCGCCAGGCACTGCCGACGACGCGCTCGACGGCGACCCCGGCTCCATCGCAGGCCTCCGCGCCCCCTGCGCCCCGCGCCGGTTTCGGGTTCGGACGCGTCGCACCGACAGAGCGCGAGCCCGAGACCCGACCCGACCTGACGCCGCCCTCGTCGGCGACCGTGCTCGAGGTGCAGGAGGCCGACATCATCGACGGTGTCGCCTGCCCGGTCGACCCGATGGAACGCCTGCAGTGCGAGTCGTGCCAGTGACCACGAACCGGTAGACCGCCCCCGTCCGCCTCCGACGAAGGAGCTCCCATGCCAGCCCCGCACTCGATCCTCGGCACCGGAATCGCCGAGGGTCTGCTGCTGAAGCCCGTCCGCTACCAGTGGGCGATGGACCTGTACGACCAAGCGGTCGCGAACACCTGGTTCCCGAACGAGATCCAGCTCGGCGAGGACCTCGCGGACTTCAAGCGCATGACCGACGAGGAGAAGCACGCCGTCACGTTCCTGATGTCGTACTTCAACCCGAACGAGCTGCTCGTCAACAAGGCGCTCGCCTTCGGCGTCTACCCGTACATCAACGCCCCCGAGGCGCACCTGTACCTCGCGAAGCAGATGTGGGAGGAGGCCAACCACTGCATGTCGTTCGAGTACGTTCTCGAGACGTTCCCGATCGATCGCGCCGAGGCGTACTCCTCCCACGTGTCGGTGCCGTCGATGGCCGCCAAGGAAGCGTTCGAGGTCCACTACATCAAGCGGATGACCGAGCAGACCCTCGACATCACGACGACGGAGGGCAAGCGGGACTTCATCCGGAACCTGGTGGCGTACAACATCATCCTCGAGGGGATCTGGTTCTACTCCGGCTTCATGGTCGCGCTGAGCTTCCGGCAGCGGAACCTGCTGCGGAACTTCGGCTCCCTGATGGACTGGGTCGTGCGGGACGAGTCGCTGCACCTGAAGTTCGGCATCAACCTGATCCTCACCGTGCTCGACGAGAACGAGGACCTGCAGACCCCCGAGTTCGCCGAGGAGATCCGTCAGATGATCCTCGACGGCGTCGCGATGGAGGAGCAGTACAACCGCGACCTCCTGCCGACGGGGATCCTCGGTCTCAACGCCGACTACGTGAACCAGTACGTGAAGTACCTGGCCGATCGCCGGCTCGAGGAGCTCGGGTTCGAGCCGCACTACAAGGTGTCCAACCCCGCCAAGTGGATGGCGGCGGCGAACGACACCCTGCAGCTCGTGAACTTCTTCGAGGCCACCAACACGTCCTACGAGGTCAATGCGCGGTCCGGGAGCTGAGCGCGCCCAGTCTCACCCCGCCGATCCACGAAGTTCTGGGCCAGACGTGCCGATGAGGCGGTAACGCTCGAGACAGAACGTCTCAGCGTCCACGATCGAGGGCAGTGGTGACCATCAGTCCCGGGCTCGTGCGCGGCGGCACGCTGCCGCCCGCGGCACGCGAGCGCCTCCGCACGCTCCTACGAGGCTGGGTGGTCGTCCTCGCCCTCATGGTCTCCACGGACGTCCTCGTCGCCTGGACCGATCGGGCACCCCAGGCGTACCTCGCAGCGCTCCTGGTCATCACCGGGATCGGCTTCGTCGCACGCTGGAGCACGTTCACGGTGCTCATCGGCTACATCGTGGTGCGGTACGCCGCGGTCGGTGACGGCACCTACACCGCCTGGCTCCTGGCCGCGTGCGCGGTCGCCTTCGCGGCCTGGCGGTACAGCGAACGAGCGACCGAACGCCAGCGCAGGCAGCACGCCGAGATCGAGCACCTCGCGACGCACGACGACCTCACCGGGCTCCCGGTACGCTCCCGTCTGCGGACGGTCGCGACCGAGCTCGTCCCCGAAGTCACCACCTCGCTGACGCTCGCGCTCGTCGACCTCGACCGGTTCGTCGAGATCAGTCGGACGCTCGGGCGCGACCTCGGAGACGACGTGATCGTCGAGATCGCCACCCGGATCGCGCGCGCGGTCCGCCCGCAGGACGTCGTCGCGCGGCTCGGACCGAGCCAGTTCGCCATCCTGCTTCCCGATGCCACACTCCCGTTCGCACGGTCGATCGTCGAGGCCGTCCGTCGGCAGGTCACCACGACGATGTGCCTCGGCGGGGTCGACGTCGACGTCGAGGCGAACGTCGGGATCGCGCAATGGTCGACGCCTCCCCCGGGCGCTCCGGCGGTCCGCCCCGATCGCGTCGTCGGCGACCTCCTGCGTCAGGCGGAGATCGCGCTCCACGAGGCCAAGAGCCAGCTCGCCCCGGCCGCGGTCTACGACGTCGCCGTCGAGGAGCACAGCGCCGACCGGCTCGAGCTGCTCGCCGAGCTCCGCGACGCGATCGACACCCGCTCCCTCGCGTTGCGCTACCAGCCGGTGCTCGACCTCGAGGGCTCGCACGTACGCAGCGTCGAGGCCCTCGTGCACTGGCAGCACCCGACCCGCGGCCTGCTGGCACCTCGCGAGTTCCTTCCCATCGCCGAGGCCACCGCCCTCAACGGACCGCTGACCGCCCTGGTCCTCGACCTCGCGCTCGCTCAGTCGGCCGTGCTGACGGCGACAGGACGGGCCGTGGAGATCTCCGTCAACATCTCGCCGCGCACGCTGCTCGGCGCCGGGTTCGCCGCCCAGGTCCTCGACGCGCTCGAGCGGCACGCGGTGTCCCCCGCGATGCTTCGACTCGAGATCACCGAGTCGGGGCTGCACACCGACCCGTTCGGGGCCCGCGCGGTGCTGCAGCGGCTGACCGACCACGGCGTCAAGGTGTCGATCGACGACTTCGGGGCGGGGTACTCCTCGCTCACGCACCTTCGCGACCTGCCGGTGGACGAGCTCAAGATCGACCAGGGCTTCGTGACCGGTCTGGCGACCACGGCCGCGGAGAGCACCGGCGGCGATCCGATGGTGGTGCGGGCGGCCGCGCTCCTGGGCCACACGCTGGGGATGACCGTCGTCGCGAAGGGCGTCGAGACGTCCGCGACCGTCGAGACGGTCACGCTGCTGGGCTGCGACCACGCACAGGGGTTCTTCCTCGCACGACCCATGACCCCCGAGCGGCTGCTGACCTACCTCGAGCCGCAGACCGCGAGGTTCTTCAGCCCTCGCGGGCGGTCGTCACGGTGAGCGCGCCGATCAGGTACTGATCGCCTGACGTCGAGGCGACGACGGTGTTGACGCCCCCGACGAGCGTCGCGGACACGAACCCCTTCGCATCCACCCCGAGAGAGTTGACATAGGCGGACCCGACCGCGGTCGAGTCGAACGCGTTCGTGGAGGACCCTGAGGGGAAGGTCCGCAACGACGGGTCCCAGCGCTGCGGCGCGAGCGGCGACCCGTTGAGGCTCAGCTTGTCGCCCGCGGTCGCCTGATCACCCTCCCAGGCCACCACCCCGAGCCGCACCGCCTGGCCGCTCGCACCCTGGAACGCGAACGGCACCGAGCTGTTCGAGGCGACCCATGCCCCGCCGTCGTACACCGTGACGTCACCCGTGCCGCCCGAGTAGACGACCACGAGGGCCCAGCCCGCGTAGTACGTCGGCGACGCGTCGACCGTCCCGGTCGGGAGGGCGATGTCGGCCACCGACCACCTGCCGCTGCCGCCCGCGGCGACCTGCGAGGTCACGTCCGCGAACGACTGGTAGTACGAGCGGCCGGCGTCGTCCGTGACCCGCGAGACGACCGCACCCGAGACGTCCTGGTACCCCGCGTCGCCCGGGCCGCGCAGGTGCGCGGCGGACGTCGACGCATCGAAGGTCTGCGCCGGTCCGGCGTTCGCCGACCAGTACAACCCCGCGAACGTGACCGTGCGGCCCTCGGGGATCGTCAACGTCGACGTGGACGACGTCTGCTTCCCGCCTGCCACGTTGAGCGGCACCATCGCGACGCTGTTGTTGTTGCCCGACGACGTGCCGTCGAGGATGTCGGTGCAACCGGCGGACTCCTTGCAGGTGAGGAGCGGTGCACCGATCTCGGTCACGCCCGACCCGGTCGAGGACGTGTACCGCGGCGACAGACCCGCGTCGGGGATCCTCGCTTCCAGGTTCTGCTCGACCGGGACGAGACCGTCGGCGTGGATGCTGAGCGGCAGGTCGCTGACGCCGGCGGAGATCGCCGTGAGCCTGATCACGACCGGGACGTTCGCACCGGCAGCGAGGTTCCCGAGTGCGCACGTCACGGTGCCGGTCGTCCCGCCGTTCCCGTCGGGGGTCGTGACCGCGCAGCCGGGAGGGAGGTCGACCTTCGGCGACGGGACCACACCCGGCGGCAGGTCGATCTGAGCGACGACGTGGTGCGCGGCGGCGTCTCCGGTGTTGGCCACCGTGAACGTGACCGTCCCCGACCGACCCGCGGACAGGGCGGCGAGCGGCGCCGGGACGCCGAACCCGAGCACCGGCGAGGTGACCGTCACGGGGACCGTTCGGGTCGCGGCCGGCACGGCACCGGTGGCCGTGAGATCGATCGTGATGCCGAGGCCGGCGGCACCGTGGGCGGACTGGTCGGCGGTGAGCGCCAGGGTGATCACTCCGTCGCTGCCGGAGGCCGCGCTCGGGACGGTGCACGACCAGACGTCCGGCGCCGGCTC
>DATKTF010000245.1:0-2981 GCA_035531255.1 Cellulomonadaceae bacterium | reverse complement strand
CGTCAGCAAGGTCGAGGATCCGTGAACCGAGGGCGAGGATGTCCGGCACGTGTCGCCGTACTCGACGGACGGCGATAACCATCGAGTCGACCTTCGCCACCGTCCGGCCTGAGTTGTATCGGTTTAGTGACCACCCCGGCGGAGGTCGTCGATGACGGCTTGGGCGTCGGCGGGGATGCGGGGTGGGACGGTGACCGTGGTGCCGCCGATGGTCATGTTGGCTGAGCGCAGCGGGCGCAGGGTGGTGATGATCTTGCGGATGCTCAGCCCGGTGGCGGCTTGAGCCGCTCGCGAGACCGCCAACGCGGCGAAGACGACGGTCAGGTGGGCCTCGATGCTGGGACGGATCCGGTGGAACACGGGGCGTGCGGCAAGGTCGGACTTGGTCATCCGGAAGGACCGCTCGACCTGGTAGAGGTCGTGGTAGGCGGCGGTGACCTGCGGTCCGGGCATCGTGCTCGCCGGGATGTTCGTGACGTAGCCCTTCAGCCCGGCGAGGAACCGGGCCCGCTCGACGAGGTCCCAGTCGACTCCCTTGGTCGCGTCCTCGATCTTGACGAACCGGTCCTTCTTCATCGGGCGTGACCCGTCGGCGACCTTCTCGGCGCGGGCGACCATCGCGTTGATCGCGCGGTTGTCGTGCTGGGACCGCTTGAACTTGTATTGGTAGACCACCCGCCGCTCCCGCGCGGTCTTCCCGGCGCCCATGATCCGGGTCGTCTCGAGGCACTGCCCCTCGGTGAAGACGTTGCCCTTGGTGCGGAAGTGCTCGGCCAGGTCGTAGGGGGCCTTGCTGATGCGGGAGCCGACGATGAAGGAGAACCCGGCGTCCTGGAGGGCGAGCAGGTTCGCCGCGGACAGCATCCCCGCGTCCGCGACGACCACGATGTCAGCCCCGGCGTGACGGTCTCGGAATGCGGTCACCACCGGGATCAACGTCTTGGTCTCGGCCTTGTTGCCCTCGAACAGGTGCACCTGCACAGGGAATCCGGTCGCGTCGGTCAGCAGGCCGACGGTGACCTGGGGGTCGACCCGGCGTTCCTTGCTCATCCCGACCTTGCGCAGCCCGTCCTCGTGCTCGGCCTCGAAGTGCAGCGTCGTGACGTCGTAGAGCACCAACGCGAGGGCTCCGTCCCGGGTGGCGTGGGCGTAGCAGGCGTCGGCCAGGACCTGCCGGTAGTCGCGGTCGACGACCCGCTTGAGACACCGCATGAACGTGACCCTGGTCGGGGCCGGGACCCCGAGCTCGGTCAGCACCCGCACGGTGTCGGCCTTGCTGGTCGGTTCGATGATCCGCCCCAGCACGAGAGAGGTGAACGCCTCGTCCTTAACCGCGTCGAACCCGAGCGCGTCGTACACACCCCGCAGGGCGTCCCACAGGATCAGCGATGCAGTGCCCTCGATCACGGCCTGCCCGACCGGGCGACCCCCAGCGGTGGCCGGCTCCAACGGCAGCAAGGCCTGCCCGACGTGCAACCGCTCGTCCGCGGCCTGCACAAGCGCGCCCAGCTGCGCCTGGTCATGGGCCGAGCCGATGTGCTCGATCCCGAGCACGGTCCGGCCCTTCTTGTGCACGATCTGAACCGCGGTCGCACCCGACGCCGTCGTCACCCGACGCACGAACGAGCCCATCTCGGGAGGCTACCGGCCCTTCGCGGGGGGTTCTTAGTGACCACTTCCGGCACATGTCCACCGCAACACCGCAGGTCAGCGCACCGCACCACCCCCGGGACTCACCGAGCGATACAACTCAGGACCGAGGTGGATCGGGTCCTGGCCGGGTGGCCGGCCGAGCACCTTGGGGGGTTCGTCTGCGCGTACGCGGTCGTCGAGGCGCTCATCGACGTCGTCGCGATCCGCCTGCCGCGCTACGACACGTGACCAGAGGTCAGGGGGTGGCCCTGTGCGGTCCGCCGTGGCCTGCCCGGCGGACGCATGCCGTGCCGGCCCGCGGCAGGATGACGGCACATCGGTCAAGGCGACGGCCGTGCAGGATCCGGGTCGCGTCGCCGACATCGACACCTGCCCGAGCTCGGTGCAGGGCTGCCGCGAGCGCTGCCGCGGGATCGGGCCGTCCCTCGTCCCACCCCTGCGCCATCGCGGCGGTCAGTTCGTCGATGGACAGAACCCGGGCCGTGGGCTCGTCGAGAAGCCCGCTGGTCACCGCCGCCTTGACCATGCCGTCGGGGGCGGGAGGGGGGCGGTAGTCCCACCCGTCCAGATCCACGGTCTCGGCGACGACGTCCATGAGGACCAACGCCTGCCAGATCTCGGTGACCTCGTCCTTCGACAGCCGCCCGGTGCGGCTCAGCGCCACCGCCAGGTCATAGACCGCGTTGCCTCGTCGTGGCCCGGCGCACAGCACCTCGACCAGGCCGACACCGTCGACGATGTGGCTGCCGAACACGACGCGGTGCTCCTTGTCCAGCACGTCGACGGTGTTCCAGCCGGCAAGCCGGTCAGCGCCCCCGCGGTTGGACAGCGGGTGGTTTCCTGCCGGGTTGCGGCACAGTCGGACGACTTCGACGAGGACATCCTCGCGCTGCTCGGGCAGGAGATCTTCCAGGTACTCGAGGAAGACGTCGTTAAAGACGATCTCGGCCTGTTCGTCGGGGAACTGCTCTCCACGCCTCACCGTGCGCGGTCCGCCTCCAGCGCCGCCCGGGCACGCACGCGCTCCGGGTCCACGCCCAGACGTGCACACACCTCGTCAAGATCGAACTGCTTGCCCCGCGCGGAGATGAGATCCGCTGCGGCGTCGAGCACCGCGAGGGACGCCTCGCGCAGCAACCGGGCCTGCTCCTCGGCGCGCTGCGGCGAGTCCACCACCGCTACGGTCCGGCCATGGCTGGTCAACACGACCCGCTGGTCCTCGGCCGAGGCCGCGACGGCTGATAGACCCTTGCGCGAGGCGGTGCTCATGGGCATACGCAGAGACGTCACGGGTGCAACAGTACCCAGATCTACCTAGACTTGCAAGG
>DATKTF010000244.1:0-2187 GCA_035531255.1 Cellulomonadaceae bacterium | reverse complement strand
GGAGAAGACACCCCCCTACCTCACCTCTGTCGTCGAGCTCGTCGGCGACTTCCTGACCACCGGTCACGACCGGATGCGTCGCGCGATCGCCACCTATGCCAGGTGCCGCGAGACCGGCGAGTGGCCCGGATACCCGGGCATCTCCTACGCCGAACCGCCCCGCTGGCACGTCACCCAGAACGAACAAGAGGAGCAGGAAGCATGAGCACCGACGTCACACTCCCGTCCGACCGGAGCGTCACCGCACAGGCGGCGTTCATCGGACAGGCCACCGCGATCGAGCAGGCTCGCGCCGTGGCCGAAGTGCAGGCCGCGGTCGTCGTCGCCCAGCAGGTCCCCCGCGACATGGCCCGCGCCATCGGTGAGATGCGCGACTCCTGTGGTCGCATGAGCCTGGCGAAGCGCGCGTTCTACACCGTGCCCAACCGTGGCAACGGCCCGTCGGTGCACCTCGCCCGCGAACTCGCCCGCATCTGGGGCAACATTCAGTTCGGGGTCCACGAGCTGCGCCGCGACGACGACGCGGGCGAGTCCGAGGTTCAGGCCTTCGCGTGGGACGTCCAGGCGAACACCCGTTCCACGCGGACCTTCATCGCCCCCCACGCCCGCATGAAGACCGTCGCGGGGAAGAAGACGCGTGAGGCTCTCGTCGATCTGGGCGACATCTACCTGTCGAACCAGAACACCGGTGCACGCGCGGTCCGGGAGTGCATCTTCACCGTTCTGCCGACCTGGTTCACCGAGGAGGCGCAGGACGTCTGCCGGTCGACGATCGAGAACGGCGAGGGTGTCCCGCTCGAGCAGCGCATCACGAACATGATCGGCGCGTTCGCGACCATCAGGATCTCGGTCGAGCAGCTCGAGACGAAGACGGGGCGCCGTCGCGGTCAGTGGACTGCCGGGGATGTGGCGGACCTGACGATCGCGTACACGTCTGTGACGCGTGACGGGCTCGACAAGGACGAGGTGTTCCCGCCGAAGCGGGTGACGGTCGACGAGATCAAGCCTGCGGCCCGTGGGCGTCAGGCCCCCGAGCCTGCGGCCGTC
Organism: Cellulomonadaceae bacterium; assembly: GCA_035531255.1. GTDB lineage: Bacteria > Actinomycetota > Actinomycetes > Actinomycetales > Cellulomonadaceae > JAJDFX01. The sequence goes on along the minus strand of DATKTF010000244.1, from coordinate 1,140 downwards.
GTCGAGGACCCGCCGGCCGGGTTCGAGGACGAGGCGGAGTGGCCGCCGGTGGCATCGGTCGGTGGTGAGCGGTGAGCGCCGCCGACCGGCTGGACGCCATCGAGCGCGAGATCCAGTCAGCCATGATGCCGCTCGGAGCGAGAGCGGGCGCCAAGTCCATGACCGCCGCACTGCGGGCCGTGCTCACCCAGCACTCGCCTGCGGCGACACCGTACGGGCACGTCTGTGACGAGTGCGGGGGCACGTACCCGTGCGAGACGGTCCTCCTGGTCGACGCGAACCTGGGCGGTGCGTCGTGATGACCCGTTGGGAGTCGGACCGTCGCGACGTCGGGGCGTTGCGGGCCTCGGTCATCGTCTGGGCCGCGTCCCTGACGGTCTTCGCGACCATCTACGCGATCGGACGCCTGTGCGCCGGTCACCCGGTCGCCGTCATCACCGGCGCCGCGGTCGTCCTCGCCCTGTACCTGTGGCTCTTCCGCGACCGGAACGACACCACCACGACCGACGACACCACCGAGGACCCATCATGACCACCATCACGCTCACCGCCCGCGAACTCACCGCTCTCGTCGCACCCGTCATCCCGCACGCCTCGAAGGACGACACGCTCCCGCTCCTGTGCAGCGTCTTTGTTCGCTCGTCCGGACCGTGGGTCACCGCCCTGGCGACGGACCGCTACCGCATGGCGTTCCAGCGCATCCGACCATCCGAGGCTCCCGGACAGGACTTCGCCGCGATCATCCCGCTCGGCGTCCTGGCCCGCATCCGGTCAACGTTCAAGGCGGATCGGATCACAGACCCGATCATCACCCTCACGGTCGACGACGAGACGCTGGTCGTGACGACCGCAGGGGCGCTCGATGGCATGGTCGGGGCGTCGTTCGAGTTCCGCCTGCACGACAAGGCGAGCGCATGGCCGAAGGTCGACTGGCTCATCCACGAGGCGCTCACCGCTGATGCCCCGGCTGCGACACAGATGCACGTGAACCCGAGCATGCTCGCCGACTTCCGGATCGGCCAGTCGCGCTACCAGGCCATGCGGGCGACTCCCACCGGCGACGACACGAAGCCGTGGCTGCTCCGCATCGGCGAGGACTTCATCGGTCTGATCGTCCCGATCCGGGGCGCCAAGGCCGCG
>DATKTF010000243.1:0-3571 GCA_035531255.1 Cellulomonadaceae bacterium | reverse complement strand
TTCGTCTGGAGCGACCCGAAGGTCATCCTCGACGGTGACGTGACGGCCGAGGCGTTCCGGAGGGCGATGTCGGCCTTCTCGGTCGGCGGCACCATCAAGATCACCGGGTCGAACAGGCACCCAGCAGCGGACGCGCTGCTCCTCGACCACGTCGACGTCTCCCGGGCGACCATCGTCGACATCGGGGCGTCGGACGGGTCGACGTCGGTCGACCTGACAGGCAGGCTGCCGAGCTTCGCGGCGTACGTCATCGCGGATCTGTACCTGTACATCACGGCGACGCGCATCGGGCGGACCGTGCTGTTCTTCGACCACGCCGGCGCGTGCGTCCTCGTCGCGAGCCGCCACCTGGTCGCCTGGCCGAGCATCTCCAGGGGCGTCCGGCTGCTCTGTTCGCCGCTCATCGCGCTGTCCGCACGGCACCCCGACTGCGGACAGGACGTCCTTCTCCTCAATCCCTCGGCGCAGAAGCTGATCGCCGAGGACGAGCTGGTCACCTTCGCGGTGCACGACGTCTTCCAGACCTGGGACGATCCGACGCCAGACGCCATCAAGGTGGCGAACCTCTTGCGCCGGTTGTACTTCAGCGACGCGGAGATCCTGCGCGCGCTGCGAGCGCTGCTCACGAGTCTCCCCGAAGGGGGCCATCTGCTGCTCGTCGACAACGCACGCGCTCGCGTTCCCGCGCGTGCGGGACTGTACCGGCGGTCGATCGGACGGGTCGCTTCCGTGGCGGAGACAGAGACGCCCACCGAGGTCGCGGACCTCGTCGCACAGGTCGCGTTGGAGGACGTGGCGGCCCCGGACGCGAGCCCGCACGGTCGCGAGGTGCGGTAGCGACCGGATCGCCTCGCCTCGGGAACCGGGGACCGGGGCGGGGGTCGGGCGGTGCGGTGGGCCACGTGTGCGGGGAGCCTTCCGGGTTGCCCAGCGTCTCCATGCGCAGGCGGACGAACCACCGCAAGTTCACCCAAACGGTCCAGCCTGGACGTTTGACCAACACGGGCCGGAGCGGTCACACTGGTTCCTGACAGTGCGCATCGCCTGCCCCCTGCGCGGTGCGCACTGTCTCTACGTCCGGCCCGGCTGACCACTCGCCCCGGGGCCTGGAACCACCTGGTACACCCGGAGAAAACCCGGCGTGTCGGCGTGCCACCGCGAGCCCGAGGCTCGATCGCGACTAGCGTGCCAAGCGTGATCGTCCCCGCCCGCACCCCAGGTTCGGGAGCCGACGGGCGCCCGTCCGTGCCCTCGGACGGTACCCCTGTCGCGCCTCCCGTGGTCGTCGGCTCCCCGTCGACGGTCGAGATCGTGGACGGCGCCGTCGCCGGCTGGCGCGCGGCCCTCGTCGAGGCCGCCGGCGGCTCTACGCTCAGCGACGTCGACCTCCTCGGCGAGGCGGCGCTCGACCTGTCCGCAGCGCACCCCTCAGGCATCGCCCAGCTCTTCGCCGGCCGCGAGACACGACTGTCCAACCTGGTCCGCGAGGGCGCCGCACTGGCGACCGCGAAGCGGAGGGCGCGCGCCGTCGGGGCGCGCGCCGAGCAGTACGCCCAGCGGTACGGGATCGCCCCCACCTACCTCGCGATCGGCGTCGCCACGTGGGTCGAGCGCAACGGCGTTGAGCACGGTGCCGATGACGTCGCCGCGCTGGCGTCGGTGACCCGGGAGGGGCCCTCGCCGACATCACCGTCGGGTCAGGTCGTGCCGGGCCAACGGGGAGCTCCGACCATCTCCACCCAGTTCCCCGCGGTCACCTCGCAGCAGCGGGTCCCCGAGCACCCGGCCCCGCCTCAGGCGGTCCGGACCGTTCGCGCACCCGTCCTCCTGCGGCCGGTCGCACTGCTCGCGCGTGGCAGCGGTGGCAGCGACTACGAGCTGAGCCTCGAGCCCTCGCTCGAGGTCAACCCCGTGCTGGCGCGTGCCCTCCGAAGCCGCGGCGCTCTGCTCGACCCGGCCGCGCTCGCTCGTGGAGCGTTCGCAGGGTCGGGCTTCGATCCCCGGACCGCGCTCGACCGGCTCAACGCTCTGGGCGCAGCGATCCTCGAGGACTTCGAGCTCGTCGAACGACTGGTCGTCGGCACGTTCGTGCACCCGGGGCAGGTGCTCGTCGACGATCTCGACCAGCTGGCCGGCACCCTCGACCGTCATGAGGTGGTCGCCGCGCTCGCCGGCGACCACGAGTGCCAGGTGGCGTTGCAGGCTCCGCTCCCTGAGCGTGTCCGTGGGGACCGGGAGCCCGACGCCGAGCGTGGGGTCGGCGACCTCGACGCGGCGCAGCAGCACGTCCTCGACGTCCTGGCCACCGGTGCGCACCTGTTCATCGATGCCCCGGCCGGCTGCGACGTCCCGGGCACCGTCGCGGCCGTGGTGTCCGACGCGGCCGCGCACGGGCGGAGCGTGCTCTACGTCCCCGGTCATCGCCGTGCGGCGGCTGCCGTCGCCAGTCGCCTCGAGGAGCTCGGTCTGGACGACCTCGTCCTCGACGTCGCTCCTGACGCCGGCTGGCGCACGGCCGCGGCGCGGCGTCTCCTCGGCGCGATGACGTTGGAGGCGACCGCGGTCGACGCCGGCTCCACCGCGACCCTTCGCCGCGACCTGGTCGCACGCCGGGAGCAGCTCCGCGGCTACGTGACCGCACTGCACGTCTCCCGCTCTCCCTGGGGCGCGTCCGCGTACGACGCGCTGCAGGCACTCGCCCAGCTGTCGTCGACGCGTCCGGCGCCCAGCACCTCCGTACGGCTCGCACCCGACGTCGCTCGACTGATGGACCGTGAGCGCCGCGAGGCCCTCGCCGGCGATCTCGCACGTGCTGCCTCTCTCGGTGCCTTCACCGTCCGACCAGGGGACACCCCGTGGTTCGGGGCGGACCTGCGGACGGATGCCGACGCCGAGAGGACGCTCACGCAGATCGACGCGCTCGTGACCGCGGGTCTGCCGACGCTGTCGGCCCGGATCGCGCACGTCGCAGAGGCGACCGGGTTGTCGGTCGCGACGACCGTGCACGCGTGGGTGGAGCAGCTGCGCATGCTCGCAGGTATCCGCGACGCCCTCGACACCTTCCAGCCCATGATCTTCGAGCGGACGGCGGCCGACCTCGTGGCCGCGACCGCCAGCAAGGCGTGGCGACAGGCGCACGGCGTCGAGATGGGTCGGGTGGTTCGACGACGCCTGCGCCGTCAGGCGAAGGACATGGTCCGGCCCGGTCGTCCGGTCGCGGACCTGCACACGGCTCTCGTCGAGGTCCAGGCGCAACGCACCGTGTGGCAGGCGCACTGCCCGGCGGGTGGCTGGCCTCGGCTCCCGGAGGGGCTCGCGGCGATCGAGGCGGAGTGCCGTGAGGTGGTCGCCACCCTCGAGGCTCTCGAGCCCGTGCTGGCCGCCACCCCTGCGGGGGCGAACCTTCAGCAGCTCCCTCTGGACGTGCTGCTCGACCGGCTGCGGCGCCTCCAGACGGACCGTGTCGCCCTGACGACCCTCCCGCAGCGCACCGCGCTCGTGCACTCGCTGCGATCTGCCGGGCTGGGCGACCTGCTCGACGACCTGGGCCGTCGCCGCGTCGACGCGCCGA
>DATKTF010000242.1:0-4815 GCA_035531255.1 Cellulomonadaceae bacterium | reverse complement strand
ATGCGCAAGGGTCCTTCGTCCTGGACCTGCGAGGTGCCCGCGCCGGTGCTACGGTCGCCGGGCAGCGGCCCCCGGGCGATCCTCACGCGGCCCCGAACCCCGGAACCGGCAATGACGCCGGATCCACGCCACCGACCGCCGACGTCCCGCACCTCACGTGATGAACCGTCGAGAGGACCCCGCTCGTGACCCCTCCCATCCGGCCCGACCAGCACCCCGCGCGCATGGACGACGACGTCACCGAGGCGCTGCTCAAGACGCGCCGCTACTTCCAGAAGACCGAGGTGTCCGCGGACCTGCGGACCCTCCACCAGATCGGCGGCCGGGACGCGGACACCTTCTACCGCGACCGCTGGAGCCACGACAAGGTCGTCCGCTCGACCCACGGCGTCAACTGCACCGGCTCGTGCTCGTGGAAGGTGTACGTCAAGGACGGCATCATCACCTGGGAGACCCAGCAGACCGACTACCCGTCGACCGGGCCGGACCGCCCCGAGTACGAGCCGCGCGGCTGCCCGCGCGGCGCGGCGTTCTCCTGGTACACCTACTCCCCGACCCGCGTGCGCTACCCGTACGTCCGCGGCGTGCTGCTCGAGATGTACCGCGAGGCGCGGGCGCGCACCGGGGAACCGGTCGCGGCGTGGGCCGACATCATGGCCGACCCCGAGCGCTCGCGCCGCTACAAGGCGGCCCGGGGCAAGGGCGGCCTGGTGCGCGCCACCTGGGACGAGGCGGTCGAGATGATCGCAGCGGCCCACGTGCACACGATCAAGGAGCACGGTCCCGACCGGATCGCCGGCTTCTCGCCCATCCCGGCGATGTCGATGGTCTCGCACGGGGTCGGCTCGCGGTTCTACTCGCTGATCGGCGGCGCGATGCTGTCGTTCTACGACTGGTACGCGGACCTCCCGGTCGCCTCACCGCAGGTGTTCGGCGACCAGACGGACGTCCCGGAGTCGGGCGACTGGTGGGACGCCGGGTACCTGATCATGTGGGGCTCGAACGTCCCGGTGACCCGCACCCCGGACGCGCACTGGATGGTCGAGGCGCGCTACCGGGGGCAGAAGGTCATCGCGGTGTCGCCCGACTACGCCGACAACGTCAAGTTCGCGGACGAGTGGCTCGCACCCGCGCCCGGGACCGACGGTGCGCTCGCGATGGCCATGGGGCACGTCGTCCTCAAGGAGTTCTTCGTCGACCGGACCACCCCGTACTTCCAGGACTACGTCCGCTCGTTCAGCGACCTACCGTTCCTGGTGACGCTCGAGAAGGCCGGCGACACCTACGTCCCCGCCAAGTTCCTCACCGCCGCGGACCTCGGGGAGGCGTCCGAGAACGCCCAGTTCAAGACCGTCCTGATCGACGACGCGACCGGCGAGGCGGTCGTGCCCAACGGCTCGCTCGGCTTCCGGTACGGCGACGCGGGCGAGGGCCGGTGGAACCTCGAGCTCGGCGACACGGTGCCGCGACTGAGCGCCGACGGCCCAGGTTCGGGTGTCGCTGCGATCGAGCTCCCCCGCTTCGACGCGGTCGACGGCACCGCCGGAGCGATCACGCGCGGGGTGCCGACGCGCATCGTCGCCGGGAGGCTCGTCACGACCGTCTACGACCTGCTGCTCGCGCAGTACGGCGTCGGACGCGAGGGCCTGCCGGGCGTGTGGCCCACCGGGTACGACGACGCCTCGTCGCCGTGCACCCCTGCCTGGCAGGAGACGATCACCGGTGTCCCGGCCGCGAAGGCCGAGAAGATCGGGCGTGAGTTCGCCGCCAACGCCGAGGAGTCGCGCGGTCGTTCGATGATCATCATGGGCGCCGGGGTCAACCACTGGTTCCACGCCGACACGATCTACCGCGCCTTCCTGACGCTGACCACGCTGTGCGGGACCCAGGGGGTCAACGGCGGCGGCTGGGCGCACTACGTCGGGCAGGAGAAGGTCCGCCCGCTCACCGGGTTCACGCAGTACGCGAACGCGCTCGACTGGTCGCGCCCGCCGCGCCACATGATCCAGACCGCGTACTGGTATCTGCACACCGACCAGTTCCGCTACGACACGTTCAGCGCCGATGCACTGTCGTCGAACCACCGGGCCGGTGAGAAGCCCGGCGCGTTCGGCGGGATGTCCACCGTCGACGTCCTCGCGCAGTCGGCGCGGCTCGGGTGGATGCCGTCGTACCCGACGTTCGACCGCAGCTCGCTGACGCTGGCCGACGACGCCGCGGCCGCCGGCGTCCCGGTGGACGAGTACGTGCCGTCGGCGCTCAAGGACGGCAGCCTCCGGTTCGCCGGGGAGGATCCCGACGCCCCGGAGAACTATCCGAGGCTCCTGACGGTCTGGCGCTCGAACCTGCTGGGCAGCTCGGGGAAGGGCAACGAGTACTTCCTCAAGCACCTGCTCGGCACCGACCACGCCGTGCGCGCGACCGAGGCAGAGGTCGTCGACCGACCGCGGGACGTCACGTGGCGCGAGGAGGCGCCGGTGGGCAAGCTCGACCTGCTGCTCACGCTCGACTTCCGGATGACGAGCACGACGCTGTTCTCGGACATCGTGCTCCCGGCGGCGACCTGGTACGAGAAGTACGACCTCTCCAGCACCGACATGCACCCCTTCGTGCACTCGTTCAACCCGGCGATCTCCCCGCCGTGGCAGACCCGCACCGACTTCGACGCGTTCCACACCATCGCCCGGGCGTTCTCGACGATGGCGGCGGAGCACCTCGGCGTCCGCCAGGACGTCGTGGCGATGCCGCTCCTGCACGACACCCCGGACGCGATGGCGACCCCGTCCGGCCGGGTGCTGGACTGGAAGCTCGGCGAGTGCGAGCCGATCCCCGGCAAGACGATGCCGACGCTGGTCGTCGTCGAGCGCGACTACGGTGCGGTCGCCGACAAGCTGGGCGCGCTCGGGCCGCTGGCCGACACGCTCGGGGCGACCACCAAGGGGATCACCTACGACCTGACCAAGCCGATCGAGTACCTCGGGCACAAGAACGGTCGCGTCCGCGGTGGCGTCGCCGACGGCCGCCCGTCGCTCCAGCGCGACATCCACGTCTGCGAGGCGATCCTCGCCCAGTCCGGGACGACCAACGGGCACCTCGCCACGGCCGGGTTCCGCACGCTCGAGAGGCGCACGGGTCGTCGGCTGGCCGATCTGGCGTCGGAGAACGAGGGCAAGCAGGTCACGTTCGCCGACACCCAGGCCGCTCCCACCCCGGTGCTGACGTCGCCCGAGTGGTCCGGCTCGGAGACCGGCGGCCGGCGCTACTCGCCGTTCACGATCAACGTCGAGCGGCTCAAGCCGTGGCACACGCTGACGGGCCGGATGCACTTCTTCCTCGACCACGACTGGATGACCGAGCTCGGCGAGCAGCTCCCGATCTTCCGACCGCCGCTCAACATGACGGCCCTGTTCCACGAACCCGAGCTCGGCGACACCGGCGAGCTCGGCATCACCGTGCGCTACCTGACCCCGCACAGCAAGTGGTCCATCCACTCGGAGTACCAGGACAACCTGCTGATGCTGAGCCTGTCCCGCGGCGGCCCCGGCATCTGGATGAGCGAGAAGGACGCCGCGAAGATCGGCGTCAAGGACAACGACTGGATCGAGGCGGTCAACCGCAACGGTGTCGTGGTGGCCCGCGCGATCGTCTCGTACCGGATGCCCGAGGGCACCGTGTACATGTACCACGCGCAGGACCGCCTGATCGACGTCCCCAAGACGGAGACCTCGGGCAAGCGCGGCGGGATCCACAACTCGCTGACCAGGATCCTCATGAAGCCGAGCCATCTGATCGGCGGCTACGCGCAGCTGACCTTCGCGTTCAACTACCTCGGACCGACCGGCAACCAGCGCGACGAGGTGACGGTCATCCGCCGTCGCGCCCAGGAGGTGGCGTACTGATGCGCATCATGGCCCAGATGTCGATGGTGATGAACCTCGACAAGTGCATCGGCTGCCACACCTGCTCGGTCACGTGCAAGCAGGCGTGGACCAACCGCACCGGCACCGAGTACGTGTGGTTCAACAACGTCGAGACCCGACCCGGGCAGGGTTACCCGCGCGCCTACGAGGACCAGGAGAAGTGGGAGGGTGGCTGGACGCTGACCAAGCACGGGCGGCTCCGGCTCAAGGCCGGCGGTCGCCTGAAGAACCTCGCGACGATCTTCTCCAGCCCGAAGATGCCGTCGATCCAGGACTACTACGAGCCCTGGACGTACGACTACGAGACCCTGACGAACGCGCCCCTGCAGGAGCACAGCCCCGTCGCGCGCCCGATGTCGCTGATCAGCGGCAAGGACATGAACATCGCCTGGAGCGCGAACTGGGACGACGACCTCGGCGGCTCCGAGCTCTTGGCCGCGGACCCCGTCCTCGCCAAGGTCTCGGACAAGGTCAAGCTCGCCTACGAGCAGACGTTCATGTTCTACCTGCCGCGGATCTGCGAGCACTGCCTGAACCCGTCCTGCGCCGCGTCGTGCCCGTCCGGCGCGATCTACAAGCGTGCCGAGGACGGCATCGTCCTGGTGGACCAGGACAAGTGCCGCGGGTGGCGCAAGTGCGTGACCGGGTGCCCGTACAAGAAGATCTACTTCAACCACAAGACCGGCAAGGCCGAGAAGTGCACGTTCTGCTTCCCTCGGATCGAGGTCGGCCTGCCGACCGTGTGCGCGGAGACGTGCGTGGGTCGGCTGCGGTACATCGGCCTGGTGCTCTACGACGCCGACAAGGTGCTCGAGGCGGCCACCGTCACCGACCCCCACGACCTGCTCGAGTCGCAGCGGGGCGTGTTCCTCGACCCGTTCGACCCCGTCGTCGT
>DATKTF010000241.1:0-2466 GCA_035531255.1 Cellulomonadaceae bacterium | reverse complement strand
CGGTGGGTGACGAGCCCCGACGCGACGCGGAACGTGATCACGTCCCCGACCGCCGGCGTGACGGAGGACCCAGGGGCGTCGACCACGAGCGCACCCGTGGGGTAGGTCGGGGTCATGGATCCCGTGCGGACGGCGTAGAGCCGGTACCCGTCGTGCCAGGCCGCGGCAGCGCCCACGGCCAGACCGAGAGCGACCGCGATGGCCAGGCTGGCGAAGAGTCGCCCGAGGCCTCTCATGTGAATTTCCTCCGTGATTCGTGCGGCGTGCCTGGGCAGCGGGACCTGGTCGAAGGTCCCGCTGCCCGGCTGTCAATCAGAAGTTCGCCGCGCCCGGCATGATGCCGGCCTGTGTGGCGACGATCGTGAACGGCACGGTCCACTCAGTCTGGTTCTGCTGCACCTGAAGGCCGGTGAGGCCGAACGTGAGATGCACTGTCGCGCCCTGGCCGGTCGTCAGACCGGACGAGAGCTTGATTGCGGTCGGCACGCCGCAGTAGGGCGGGTAGGGGACCGCCGCGGTGGCCTTCTGCGTGCTTCCCCCGTGGCCGTACGCATCGGTGCTGCAGCCCGACGCCCCGTTGGGCTCGGCGGTCGTCCCTACCGGGTCCAGGGCCAGGTTGTAGGACTGGAAGAGGGCGCCGCCGCTGTTGACCGAGACCGCGAAGTGGCCGTAACGGCCGAGGCCGCCTTCAGGGACGAGCGTGGACTTCTTGGCGCCGGTGAATCCCTGGTATCCGGCGGTTGTCGGATCGAAGACGAGCCAGACGTCCGACGGGCCACTGGTGTCGACGGTGTAGCCCACGCTGTCCGTCTTGTCCGTGCCGGGCACCAGGTCGGCGAACGACAACGCGGTGCTGCCGATCGTGCTGAGCGTCAGGTGCCCCGAGTTCGCACTCATGGTGCCAGCGGCGCTGTCCGTGAAGTAGGCGCCTGTACCGGAGACCGCGATCCCGACCAGTGCCGCTGTGAGACCTGCGGTACCGAGAAATCCACCGAGCTTTGCCGCTTTGAGCTTGTTCACAATCTTCCCCTCACGATCGTGCACGGGAGCGTCGGTCTCGCCACTGGCTCGTCCCCCGGCGCAGGCGACCGGAACACACGGGGGCATCGTCGCCTCGCTCACACCCCGCGGAAGCGAGACGCGATTCGCACCATATGTCCGAAAAGTCGATGCGTCTACCAGCTATCGGGTGAACATCTCCCGTCGCCTGGAGACAGCGGTCAGGGTCGACGGTGCTCGGGTCTCGTCGTCCCGGCCCGACGCCGGAGCCGAACGTCGAGGAGTCGCTCCCGACGGTGGTCCATCGTTCCTGTGCGACGAGCGTCGGGGCTCGCCATCGCAGACCTGCTCTTGCGTGATAGTTCGTCACGCGATATATATCGCGCATGGCGTTCCGAATGACAGAACAGGCGTACCTCGTCCTGGTGGCGCTCGCGGATCACCCCCGCCACGGCTACGGGATCGTGCAGGAGGTCCTGGCGCTCTCGGCGGGCAGCATGCGGCTCGGTGCCGGCACGCTGTACGGGCTGCTGGACCGGCTGGGTGCCGAGGGCCTCGTCGAGCCGAGCGGTGACGAGGTCGTGGACGGCAGGCTCCGTCGGTACTACCGGCTGACCGAGGCGGGCTCGGCCGCCGTGACGGCCGAGACGGCGCGGCTAGGGGCTCTGACCCGGCGTGCTCGGCTGGCGCTCGGCGCGGCCCATGCGAGTCGACCCGTCCTCGGAGGCGCGTGAGGATGCGCAGTCTGGAGGAGAAGGCGCAGCTCTGGATGCGCGCGTACCCACGCCGGTGGCGTGCCGCACGCGGTGCGGAGCTGCTCGGTGTGGTGATCGACCTCGCGGGCCCCGGGGCCCGGCGGCTGGGCGTGCGCACGGTGGTCGACCTCGTGCGCGGCGGCTGGGCGACGCGCTGGCGTGAGCACCCGCCGCTGCACGCCTGGCTGGGGTATCGGTTCCTCGGTCTCCGGATCCCGTCGGCCTACCGAGCGTGGGCGCTCGACGACATCGACGGCCGCGGGTACCTGCTCCGTGACCAGCCCGTCAGCCTGGCGATTCTCGTCTCTGCCTGGGTGAGCGCTCCTGCGCCGTGGTGGTGGTGCGTCATTGCGGTGGCGTACGTGCCGATGCTCTTGTCGGGAGCGCGTCGCGACCGCGCCCGAGTACGGCACCTCGCGCCGGACCCCGGCGAGGTGCTGCGCGAGGGTGCGCTCGTCGCCTACCCCCGACCCGTCAGACGCGTGACGGCGCACGCGATCCTGTGGGCGATGGTGCTGTTCCTCGCGTTGTGCGCCGCGGTCTCGGTGGTGGCGGCCGCGGCGGCGCCCCGTGCCGTCCTCGACCTGCACGCCAACCTGGTGCTGCACCGTCATGGCGGCGAGATGACGCCGGAGGCCGGGATCGGCCCGGCCGGCCCGGTCCGACCCGCCGTGCTGGCAGTCCTGGTCGGCGCACTCGCCCTGGGTGTGGT
>DATKTF010000240.1:0-2086 GCA_035531255.1 Cellulomonadaceae bacterium | reverse complement strand
GACCACGTCCGTGAGGCCGTTCTCGCAGAGGTCCGGAACAACCCCGCGCTCGCGGCCTTCTTCGACGCGGGCCGATCAGAGCCCTTCGTGGTCGCCGACCTCGCGGGTGTCGCCGGTCTGCGCCGCGACGCGATCGTGCTGTCGGTGGGCTTCGGTCGGACGCCGCACGGCCGGGTCCTTCACCGGTTCGGTCCGCTCAGCGGCCCCGGTGGCGAGGCCCTCCTCCTCGATGCCCTCGGTGCGACGCGGCACCGTCTCGGTGTCGTCTCCTGCTTCGGAGCGGACGACCTCGACCCCGAGCGCCTGCGCGGTCCCGGCTCGCGACTGCTCGCGGACCTCCTCGTGTTCGCGGCGGCACGGGGCGTGACGACGGATGCGCCCGACGTCCCGGTCACGCGGCGCGCGAGCCAGGACGTGACGGGGACGATCTCCCCGGATGACGGGGTGGACCGCCTGGTCCTGGACCTCGCGGAGCGGCTGTGGCGGCACGGGCTGACCGTCGAGGTCGACTACGGGATCCCCGGAGGGACGCGCATCCCGCTCGCGGTCGGACACCCCGACCTGCCCGGTGAGCTGCTCGTGGCGGTGCTCACGGACGACTCGGCGTACGTCGCCGAGCCGAGCGTGCGGGTCCGGGACCGGAAGGTCGCCGACCGCCTCACGGTGCTCGGCTGGTCCGTCGTGCAGGTCTGGTCGGCAGCCGCGTTCCTCGATCCGCAGGCCGAGGTCGACCGGATCCGTCGTGCCGTGCACGAGCAGGTCGACGCACGGCCGCGACCGGAGGTGCTTCACCTCGGGGACGCGCAGGTGGAGGACGGTCCCGCCGAGCCGCGTGTCGACGAGGGCGCGGGCACCGAGCCGCACATGGCCGAACTGGATCAGCTCCAGGACACCGCAGACGCGTCGGGTGCGCGATCCTCAGCCGCTGCCGAGACCCCGGCCAGGCCGCCACGCTCGCGTCCCGGCGGTCGGACCTCGGTCCCGCCCGTCGTGGCATCGAGGACGGCGGAGCAGCCGGTGCTGCCGATTGTCGCCCGCCCGCGGCCCCCGGTCGAAGCCGGTCTTCCGATCCGCTCCTACACCGACGACCAGCTCGACGATCTCGCGGACTGGCTGCAGTCGGACGGCGTCGAGCGCGACAGGGAGCAGCTCGCTCGCGCACTGCGCGCCGACCTCGGCGTGACCCGGCGCAACGCCCATGTCGATGCCGTGATCGGGGCGGCTGTGCGTCGAGCCCTCGAATGAGCGACGAGGTCACCGCGACCCCCGCCGGACCGACACCGACGGCGGGGTCGAGCGGCTCCGTGCCTGCGGGCGGGACCGAGGGGTCGCCGGCAGGGCGCCGTCCTCGGCATCGCATGCCGGACGACGCCCCGGTGATCCCGGAGCGAAGTGCCGACGACTCCGACCTCGGTTGGGGTGACGGGGTGGACTCGAACGACGACCGCCTCAGACGGGACGTCCCCCCGCACTGGTGACACCACTAGCCGGTCCGGTGGTGCGTCGAGGCGACGCGTCCGACGGCGCGGCCTGAGGCGGTCGCAGCGGCACGGTTCCGCTCGCCCCTTTGCCCGGTGCCGGACATGACAGGACCCGACCTCCAGATCGAGACCGGGCCCTGCGCGCACGACGCTGTGCGCAGATGACGTGCTCCTCGTTCGACGGTCCTCGCGGCGCCGCCGTCGAGGCCTCGTCAGGGGAGAATCGGCCCTGCGTGGCCCGTCTGGCCGCCGGTGCCACCGTCGTTGCGCTGGGCCAGCAGGTCGCGGATCTCCGTCAGCAGCAGGATGTCCTCCGTCGGCGGTTCAGGCAAGGGGTCCACCGGCTCGATCCCCTTGGCGCGCCGCTCGTTGATCGCCTTGACCGGCAGGACGATGAAGAAGTAGACGGCCGTCGCGACGAAGAGGAACTGGAGGACGGCGTCGAGAAACCCGCCGACGGAGATCGTGGCGTTGTTGAACGGCCCGATGTCCCACACCTTCGCGAGGCTCGCCTTGCCGAAGATCATCCCGACGATCGGCGTGATGATGAACGTGACGAGCGCCTTGACGACGGCCGTGAAGGCGGTGCCGATCACGACCGCCAC
>DATKTF010000239.1:0-13292 GCA_035531255.1 Cellulomonadaceae bacterium | reverse complement strand
TCGCCGCCTGCCGAACGCGCGGGGAGCCCGTCTCGGCGCTCTTCGCCGCCGAGATGCCGATCTACGGCCGGTTCGGGTACGGTCTCGCCGCGCGCGGCACGCGGATGACGCTCCCCCGGGGCGCGGCGCTCCGGGACGTCGCCGGCAGCGACACCGTCGAGTTGACGATCGAGCATGCCGTCGCCGCACGGCACTCGGACCTGATCGCGACGGTCCACGACGCGGCAGGCGACCGGCCGGGCTGGGCGACCCGCGAGACGCCGGCGCTCCGGGAGGTCTTCCTCGCGGACCCGCCGCACGCCCGAGGCGGAGCAGAGTCCCAGCGGATCGTGATCGCACGCGTCGCTGGGGTCGCGCGCGGCTACGCCCTGTTCCGCCGTGAGGACCGCTGGATGCCCGAAGGTCCGCGAGGGGTCGTCAAGGTCCGCGAGATCGTCGCGCTCGAGGCCGCGGTCGCCCGCGCGCTCTGGGGGGTGCTCGTCGACCTCGACCTGATGGCGACGATCGAGACGCCGGCGCTCGCGCTGGACGACGCCGTCCACCACCTGCTGGTCGATCCGCGGGCCGGTGCGCCACGCCTCGTCGACAACGTCTGGGTGCGGATCGTCGACCTCCCGGCCGCGCTCGCGGGCCGTCGCTACTCTGCTCCGACCGACCTCGTGATCGACGTCGCCGATGCCCTTCTACCCGACAACGCCGGGCGCTGGCGGCTCACCACGCACGAGCCCGGACGCGCCGACGGGTCGACCGAGAGCGCGGGCACCTCGACGGGCGTCGCGAGCGGGCAGGCTGCGCCGTACCCGGCCCGCGTCGGCCGCACCTCCGACGCCGCCGACCTCCGTCTCGACGTGCGTGAGCTCGGTGCGGCGTACCTCGGAGGGACGTCGCTCAGGTCGCTCGCCTCGGCGGGCCTCGTCCACGAGCTCACCCCCGGCGCGCTCGACCGAGCCACGACCGCGTTCTCGTGGCCGCTCGCCCCAGTGTGCAGCTGGACCTTCTGACCGCTGGGTCGACGGCGAGGGCAGGGCCGGTCTGGGCTGGTCAGGGCCGGTCTGGGCCGGTCTGGGTCAGTCGCGGTCGGCCTCGTACTCGCTCACGAGGTCGATCCGCCGCTGGTGGCGGGGGTCCTCGGAGAACGGTTCGGCGAGGAAGGCCTCGACGAGGTCAACCGCCTCGTCCACGGTGTGCTGGCGAGCCCCGATGGCCACGACGTTCGCGTCGTTGTGCGCCCGGGCGAGCCGCGCCGTGTCCTCGTTCCAGGCGAGCGCGGCACGCACGCCGACGACCTTGTTGGCCGCGATCTGCTCTCCGTTGCCGGAGCCGCCGATCACGATGCCCAGGCTGCCCGGCTCCGCGACGACCGCCTCGCCTGCCGCGAAGCACATCGGCGGATAGTCGTCCTGGGCGTCGTACGAGTCCGCTCCGTGGTCCACGACCTCGTGCCCGGCGGACCGCAGGTGCACCATCAACGAAGACTTGAGCTCGAATCCGGCATGGTCCGAGGCGATGTGAATGCGCATGTCACCATCCTGCCGCACTCTGCCCTAGCCTGACCCGATGACGAGAAGTGGCATCGACCTCACCGCGCTCGACCCGGCCGTGCGCCCCCAGGACGACCTGTTCGGGCACATGAACGGGCGCTGGATCGCCGACCACGAGATCCCCGCCGACCGCGCCATGGACGGCCAGTTCCGCATCCTGCACGACCAGGCAGAACGGGACGTCCGCGACATCATCCTCGAGAGCGCTGAGCTGCCCGTGACCGGCGCCCCCGACGCCACGGTCGAGTCGAAGATCGGCGCGCTCTACGCGAGCTTCATGGGCACGGACACGATCGCCGAGCGGGGTTCGGAACCACTCCGGGAGGACCTCGCCGTCGTCGACTCCGCGACGGACCGTGCCGAGCTCACGACGGCGCTCGGTGCGCTGCAGCGGACGGGCGCGGCTGCGGGCGTGAGCTTCTGGGTGGACAACGACGCGAAGGACCCGAACCGGTACGTGGTGGTCCTGCACCAGTCCGGGCTCGGGCTCCCCGACGAGTCGTACTACCGCGAGGACCGCTACGCCGACATCCGCACGGCCTACCGGGCACACGTCACGCGGATGCTGGGACTGGCGGGGTACGACGACGCCGGCGACCAGGCCGCGAGCGTGCTCGACCTGGAGACCCGGCTCGCAGCCGCCCACTGGGACGTCGTCCGGGACCGCGACGCCGAGCTGACCTACAACCCGACGAGGTTGTCGGCCCTCGCGGAGACGGCCGTCGGTTTCGACTGGCACGCGTGGGTCCGTTCCCTGGGCGCGCCGGCCGACGCGTTCGACTCGCTCGTGGTGCGTGAGCCCTCGTTCGCGGAGGAGTTCGCGCGGGCGTGGAGCGAGATCGCGCTCGCCGACTGGCAGGCCTGGCTTCGCTTCCACGTGGTCAGCGCCCGTGCGCCCTACCTGACGGACGAGTTCGTGGACGCGAACTTCGACTTCTACGGGCACACGCTCACAGGCGCCGAAGAGCTGCGCGAGCGCTGGAAGCGTGGCGTCTCCGTGGTGCAGGGCGCTCTCGGCGAGGCCGTCGGCGAGGTCTACGTCGCACGCCACTTCCCGCCCGGCCACAAGGCCAAGATGGAGGTCCTCGTCGCGAACCTCATCGAGGCCTACCGCGAGTCGATCACGGCCCTCGACTGGATGGGTGAGGCGACCAAGGTCCGGGCTCTCGCGAAGCTCGACGCCTTCACCCCGAAGATCGGCTATCCGGCCCGGTGGCGTGACTACGGCCCTCTCGTCGTGGAGGCCGACGACCTCGTGGGCAACATCCGTCGCGCGAGCGCGTTCGAGCAGGACCGTGAGCTGGCGAAGATCGGTCGACCGGTCGACCGCGACGAGTGGTTCATGACGCCGCAGACCGTCAACGCGTACTACAACCCGGGTCTGAACGAGATCGTGTTCCCGGCGGCGATCCTCCAGCCGCCATTCTTCGACCCGGAGGTCGACGACGCCGCGAACTACGGCGGGATCGGTGCGGTGATCGGGCACGAGATCGGGCACGGCTTCGACGACCAGGGGTCGAAGTACGACGGCACCGGGCGGCTCGAGGACTGGTGGACGGTCGACGACCGCGCCGAGTTCGAGACGCGCACCCGCGCGCTCATCGCCCAGTACGACGAGTTCCGGCCACGTCAGCTGACCGGGGAGGAGCACACGGCGACGCACGTGAACGGGGCGCTGACGATCGGCGAGAACATCGGCGACCTCGGAGGCATGTCGATCGCTCTCACCGCCTACCGGATCGCCCTCTCGCACGCCGCGGGTCACCCGGTGGACCTGGCGGACGCACCCGTCGTGGACGGCCTCACCGGCCTGCAACGAGTGTTCCTCGGGTGGGCCAGGACGTGGAGGTCGAAGGGGCGCGAGGCGGAGATCCTGCGTCGCCTCGCGACCGATCCGCACTCGCCCGACGAGTTCCGCTGCAACGGCGTCGTCAGGAACGTCGACGCGTTCTACGACGCGTACGACGTACGCCCGGGAGACGCGCTCTACCTCGCCCCGGCCGATCGGGTGCGCATCTGGTGACTCGCGCTCCTGGTCGCCAACCGTCGTGCGGCAGCGGCTCAGTTCTTCGGCGGATCCTTCAGCGAGTAGTCCTGGCGGGCCACCGTGAAGCCCTGACCGGTGGCGTCGTTCCAGCAGGTCATCGCGGCGGTGGAGCTCACGCACGTGTACCCGTGCACCGAGGTCGACCGCCCGTAGTCGAGCACCGGGACGTCCGTGCCTGCGACCTCGGGCGCCGGGCCCTCGGGGCAGGGCATCGCGGACCCGGTCGCGTCGACCGTCACGACGTGCCCGATCGGACCGGTGCACCCGTTGATCGGCGGCGGCGTGAACGTGATGCTCGCGATCGTGCAGGTGGCGCCGTCGGCGGTGATGGTGCACGCGATGTTGCGGCTCGGTGACGCAAACGTCGCGAGGGTCGCGTGCGGCGTCGCGCTCGTCGTCGGACCTGCCGAGGGCACCGTCGCGCTCCCCGTGGCGGTCGCGGCGTACCCGCTCCCACCGGCACGCGCCAGCGTGACGACGAGCAGGACGAGCAGCCCGAGGACGAGGACTCCGTCGATCGCCACGAACGTCCTCATGCCTGACGAGAGGCTCCGCCAGGACACCCCCGACACCGGTTGCGGCTCGCGCCCCGTCGGCTCCCAGGCCATCGATCTCCCTCCGTGCGGCACGGTCGCCGCGCGGACCAGCATCACATGTGGCAGCGCGCGAAGCCATCGGGTCGCACCGCGCGGACCCGCTCAGTCGAAGACGGGCCCCTGCCGCCGGGTGCGCTTGAGCTCGTAGAACCCCGGGGTCGCCGCGACGAGCACGACGCCGTCCCAGAGGCGACCGGCCGCCTCTCCGCGCGGAGCCGGCGTCACCACCGGCCCGAAGAACGCCGTGCCGTTGAATGCCACGACCGGCGTCCCGACGTCCTCGCCGACGAGCGAGATGCCCTCGGCGTGCGAGGCACGCACGTCGGCGTCGTAGGAGTCGGACGTCGCGGCGGCGGCAAGCTCCACCGGTAGCCCGACCTCCACCAGCGCCTCGGCAAGAACCGCGTCGTAGTCGGTGCGTCCACCGGGGTGGAGCCGGGTGCCGATCGCGTCGTACAGCGGCTTGACGTGCTCGACGCCGTGCTCGGTCGCCGCGGCGACGACGACGCGCACCGGTCCCCACGCCCGGTCCATCAGGGCGCGGTACTCGGGCGAGAGCTCGCGCTCCTCGTTGAGCACGGACAGGCTCATCACGTGCCACCGGACCGAGATGTCGCGGACCTTCTCGACCTCCCCGATCCACCGTGAGGTCATCCACGCCCACGGGCAGACCGGGTCGAACCAGAAGTCGGCGACCGCTCCGGTCGGGTCGAACGTCGTCGCGGTGCGGGTCATGACCTGGCTGCCATTCGTCGATCTCCTCGGTCACGGACGCGCAGACGTCCCCTCGGTCGCGGACGTACCAGCATCACACGGATGACGGCCCACGTCGGCACAGGCAGAAGAGGTGGCCCGCCGGGTCACGGAAGACGCGGAACGCGTCCGTGTCACCTCCGGGTGTTCCGGTGCGCGGATGGCCGGTCGCGGTCGCGCCGAGGGCCAGGGCACGCTCGTGCGCGGCCTCGAGGTCGTCGACGTCGAGATCCAGGTGCGACTGCTGCGGCACGTCCGGGTCGGGCCACGTGGGTGCGACGTGCCCGGGAGCCGGCTGGAAGGCGAGACCCGGACCGCGCGGCCCGCGGACCTCGGCCCAGCCGTCGTCGTCGATCCGGACATCGGCCCAGCCGAGAAGCTCGCTGTAGAAGGTGGCCAGGAGCCCGGTGTCCGGGCAGTCGAGCACGATCAGGTCGAGGGTGATGCCGAGCGACTGGGCTCCGGTGGTCGGGTCCACGGGACTCTCCTCTGTGAGGGCGTGCCTAGGGTGGCGGAATGAACGTCCTCGACCGTGCCACGAGCTGGTGGCGGGCGCACCCCCAGTGGCGCGCGGCCGCTCCCGGACTCGTCGTGATGCTGGTCGGGCTCCTCGGCTTCGTCGCGCTCCTGGACTCGGTGCAGGAGCACGACGACGTCACGGTTCTCGACCAGCCGGTGCTCTCCTGGCTGGTGGCCCACCGGAGCACCGTCATGACGGCTGTCTTCGGCGCCGTCACTCTCGTCTCCGGGCCCGTGGTGCTGCCTGTCCTCGTCGCGGTCGGCTGTGTCACCTGGGGACTCGTGTCCCGCTCCTGGTGGCGCCCCGGTCTGCTTGCCATCGCCATGATCGTCTCGACGCTCGTCTCGCTCGCCGTGAAGTCGTCGGTCGCGCGGCCGCGGCCGCCTGCGGTGGACATGGTCGTCCCCGGGGCCGAGACCACGTTCTCGTTCCCGTCGGGGCACACGATCGGCGCGGCGACGCTCGTCCTCACACTCGG
Organism: Cellulomonadaceae bacterium; assembly: GCA_035531255.1. Lineage (GTDB taxonomy): Bacteria > Actinomycetota > Actinomycetes > Actinomycetales > Cellulomonadaceae > JAJDFX01. Next base: position 7,357 of record DATKTF010000239.1, on the reverse strand, counting down.
ATACCTGCTCCTCGCGCGCCGGATGACGGCCGCTCGGGCGCTCTGCTGGTCCGCGGCGGCGGTCGTGTGGGTCGGCGCCGTGGGGCTGAGTCGCCTGTACCTCGGGTACCACTTCCTGACCGACGTGGCGGCTGCGGTCGCGCTCGCGCTCATCACCGTGGGGTCGCTCGCTGCGCTGGACCAGGGACGTGGTCGTCGATCTCGGTGCCCCCAGCAGGACTCGAACCTGCAACCTACGGATTAGAAGGCCGTTGCTCTATCCATTGAGCTATGGAGGCGGGACATGCGGAAATTCATCGGAAGAACCCTAGGGGAAACCCTAGGGAAAACTCCGCTGGTCCGCATGACTCGGGGACCAGGGTACGCGGTGAGCCCGGAGCGGTGGGCGCACCTGACCGTGCTGGCGGTCTGACCCGGTCAGCGACGTTCGGCGGTGGCGGCGGACCGCGCGACCGTCGGTCTATAGCCCATGTGCGGGCGTCCGCCGTACCCCAGGGTGCGCGCAGTCGGCAGGGAGGCACAGAGCCAGGGAGTTGCACGCGGCAGGAGAGGATGGGGGCGTGGACGACGATCGCAAGGCGTACCTCGATGTGGTGCTGATCGGTGGACGGGAGCCCGCGAACATCGTCGTGTCCGACTACGACGACGCGTGGCCCGCCCGCTTCGAGGTCCTCGCCGACCGGGTCAGGGGCGCCCTGGGCCAGCAGGTACGCCGCCTCGAGCACATCGGCTCGACCTCCGTACCGGGCCTGGCCGCGAAACCCCTCATCGACATGCTCCTGATCGTGGACGACCTCGAGGACGAGGCCGCGTACGTCGGGCCCCTGGAGGCGGCGGACTTCGCGCTTCGCGTCCGAGAGCCGGACCATCGGATGCTGCGGACCCCGCAACGCGACGCACACCTGCACGTGTACGCCCCGGGCCGGGCCGAGGAACGCGACTACCTGGACCTGCGGGACTGGCTTCGCGTCAGCAGCGACGACCGCACGCTGTACGCGACCGTCAAGCACCGACTGGCGCAGCAGCACTGGGAGGACATGAACGACTACGCCGACGCCAAGACCGACGTCGTGCTCGACATCCTCACCCGGGCACGAACCTGGAGAGCCGCCAGCGCACACCCCAGCGAGACCTGATCAGCGATCCGAGACTCAACGTAGAGCGCTCGATCAGCAGCGGACTCCGGGCGCTCCTGCTGGATCGTAGGCGCGACGGCGATCGCCTCGCAGGGCAGGCACGCAGGATGACAGGCGCGCGGACGGCCGTCCCGGTACTGGTCGCCGGGCCGGCCGTCCCTGCCGCCTACTGCGCCGTGTACCCGCCGTCGACGACGTACTGGCTGCCGGTCACGTTCGACGATCGGTCGGACAGCAGGAAGCCGACGACCTCGGCGACTTCCTCGGGCTTGCCCAGCCGCCCGATCGGGTGCATGCCGATCAGGGCGCCCAACGTCGCCTCGTCCAGGGCGCCGAGCAGCGGCGTGTCGATGTAGCCGGGGTGCACCGAGTTGATCCGCACCCCTTGCGCGGCGAAGGCGATCGCGGCCGCCTTGGTCATGCCGGACACCGCGTGCTTGGCCGCCACGTACGGGATCGCGAGCGGTGAGCCGACAAGCCCGAGGATCGAGCTCATGTTGACGATCGAACCGCCGCCCCCCGTGGCCATCGCCGGGATCTGGGCGCGCATGCCGTAGAACACCCCGGACAGGTTGATGCCGATCAGCCGGTTCCAGCCGTCGTCGTCGATGGCGTCGATCGGCCCGAGCGGCCCACCGATGCCGGCGTTGTTGACCGCCAGGTGCAGCGCGCCCCAGTGCCCGACCGCCGCCTGGACCGCGGCGGTGCCCGAGGCCGGGTCGGACACGTCCGCGACGAACAGCTCGGCGGACCCGCCGAGCTCGGCCACCACCTCCTGGGCCGCCTTCTCCGACACGTCGACGACAAGCACCTTCGCCCCGCCGGCGACGAGCAACCGCGCGCACGATGCCCCGATCCCGGACCCACCTCCGGTAACCAGCGCGACCTTGCCTTCAAAGTCACCCATCTTCACTCCCTAGTTCCCCGGGGCACCTCATCGTGTCCGGATACCCCCCGTGGTATCACGCAGGCGGGTGTCCGGCACGCGGAGGGCAGTACAGGCGCTGCTGGGAGATGCACGTCGGACCGCCTGTCGTGCTGGTCCTCGTGCTGCCGACGACGTGGCGAACCACTGGTTCTCGACGTCGTCGAGGGGCGCGGCCAGGGCTAGATTCCCGGCATGGGCGACCATGCGGACGACCGGTGATCGCGGCGGCGCACGCCCGGACGCGGCGGTGTGGACCTCGGTCGCGGCGCTCGTGGCCGGCATCGCCGCCGGGCTGTGGGCGGTTCCCGCCCAGGGATGGGTGGAAGGGTCCCTGACGGGGAGGCTCGCCACCGCCGCGGTGTCGTTGTCCCGCACCTGGACGGTCGTGTCGCCCATGGACGCCACCGCAACCGCGCGGTACGCGGGTCGTGAGGACACGTCGTGCCCCGTTCGCGACACCGTGCTGCTCGTCGCCTCCGTCGTCAGCCTGCTCACGGTCGCGACGATGCTCGTCGGGAAGAGGTCCGGTGGCCCGGCCCCGGCGTCACTCGCACTCGGCCTCGTCGCCGTGGTCCTCTCGTGGGGCATGGTCCACACGATCTTCACGCTCCGGTACGCAGGGCTGTACTACCGCACCAGCACCCCGGGCGGCATCGACGTCAACCAGGACGAGCCTCCGCGCTACCGCGACGTCGCTGACATCGCTCTTGCGCGCGGCATGACGTTCCAGGTGTCGGACGCGGCCATCAGGGACTCCGAGATCCGTGCGACGGCGCTTCGCCATGCTCTCCTTGCCTACCTGTTCGGCACCCTGGTGATCGCGGTGACCGTCAACATGCTCGCCGGGCCGGGCGCGTGACCGTGGCGACGCGCCTACCGCACGGTGCTGGGAGCCAGCAGGAAGGATGGAAGGATAGGGATGTGACTGCGCAGCCCGGTCCCGCCGCGGAGCGGGAGAGCACCGAGCCGCCTGTCGTGACCCCATCGCTGCTCGATGCGGTCCAGGACCTCCGCAGGGATGTCGAGGCGACCGCGTTCCCGCTCGAGATCGCCGGCGTCGCGCGGGCGCGCGCCTCGCGCAGCCGTCTTCTCGACCAGCTCCAGGACCACCTCCTCCCCCGGCTGCGCGAGCTCTCGGCCCCGGCGATCGTGGTCGTGGCCGGTTCCACCGGCGCCGGGAAGTCGACGTTGGTCAACTCCCTGCTCGGGACCGAGGTCAGCCAGGCCGGGGTGCTGCGCCCGACGACGCGCCGGCCGGTGCTGATCCATCATCCCGACGACGCCGACCTCCTGGCCGACCACCCCGTCCTGACGGCCGTCGAGGTGGTCGCTCACGAGCGTGTTCCGCGCGGCATCGCCCTGCTCGACGCCCCGGACCTCGACTCCGTCCTCGAGAGCAACAGGGATGCCGCCCACCGTCTCCTCGAGGCCGCCGATCTCTGGTTGTTCGTCACGACGGCCGCGCGCTACGGCGACGCCCTGCCCTGGCAGGTGCTCGAGGGCGCGATGGAGCGCGGCGCCTCGATCGCGATGGTGCTCAACCGCGCGCCGGCGGACTCGCTGCCGACGGTTCGCGGTGACCTGCTCGAGCGTCTGCGCGGCCACGACATGCAGGCGGTCCCGTTGTTCGTCGTGCCGGACGCAGGCCCGCACGAGGGTCTGCTCGACAGCGCGGGCGTCGCGCCCATCACCCGCTGGCTCACGATGCTGGCCGGGACCGATCGCGCCCGCGCGGTGATCGCACGCACCCTTCGCGGCTCGCTCGCGGCGCTGCGTCCCTGGGTCGACGAGCTGGCCGAGGCGGTCCAGGACCAGGTCGACGCCGCGGCGGTGCTGCGCGAGTCCCTCGCCGTCGCGATCGCCGCGCCCGTACGAACCGTGGAGGAGAGCGTTCGCGGAGGATCGGTGGGCGACGGCGCCGCACGCGCCCGCTGGTCCGAGCTTGCGGCGGCCGGTGGTCCGCTCGCCACCGTCGTGCGGAGGTCCGGGCGGCTGCGCGGCTCACGGCGGACCGGTCTGACCCGCCAGGAGACCCTGTCGGTCCTCGCCCGCGACCTGCAGCGCTCGGCGGAGACCACGCTCCTCGCCGGCGCCGTCCATGCCCACACGGTGCTCGTCGATGCCCTCACCACACCCGACGGACCGCCCGGAGGGCGCACCGTCGCCGGATCGACACCGGTAGAACAGGGCGCCGAGGCTCGCCGGGCGTCTGCGACGGACGCGGCCTCCGACTGGGTCCTCACGGCCGACCAGGCGGTCCGTGCGCTGATCGCGTCGGAGGACCGTCAGGTGTCCGGTCGAACCGCACGCGCCGCCCGGGCGCTCGGAGAGCACGGCCTCGCGGTGGTCGCCCTCGCGGCGGCCGCCGGGATCGCTCGCGCGGGCGAGCTCCTCACAGCAGTCCTCCCGGCGTCCGGTATCGAGCTGAGCGCCCGGCTGCGCGACGACCTCGCGACCCGCGCAGCGCAGCAGGTCCGGCAGGAAGGTGCAGCGATCCTCGCCGGGGTCCTCGACTCCTCGGACCTCGCACCCGACGCGGCTTCCGTGCTGCGTCTGCGACTCGCGGTGCTCAAGGGTCTGTCATGAACGCACAGAACGCGGCGACGGCCGAGCTCACGATGCGGACCGACGCGCTCGAGCAGGCCGTCACGCTTGCCGGTGACCGCGTCGACGGCGACGTCGCGAGGCGCGTCTCGCGGACGGTCGCCGGCGCGCGCGAGCGGCTCGCGCTCGGCGTCGACCACACGCTCGTCGCTCTCGTCGGCGGGACAGGCTCGGGCAAGTCGAGCCTGTTCAACGCGATCGCCGGGCTCGACTTCGCGGACGTCGGCGTCAGACGACCCACCACGGCCGAGGTCACCGCGTGCGTCTGGGGCGGCACGGGTCAGGCGCTGCTCGACTGGCTCGGCGTCGCGTCCGACCGACGCATCGAGCGCGAGAGCGCGCTCGACGGTGATGCCGAGGCGCCCCTGCGGGGACTGGTTCTTCTGGACCTGCCGGACCACGACTCGATCGAGCAGGCGCACCGGGTGATCGTCGACCGGCTTCTTCCGATGGTCGACCTCCTCGTGTGGGTGGTGGATCCGCAGAAGTATGCGGACGACGCCCTGCACTCCGGCTACCTGCAGCACCTCGTCGGTCACGAGTCCGCGATGGTGGTCGTGCTGAACCACATCGACACGGTCCGACCGGAGATGCGCGAGGAGCTCGCGGCAGACGTGTCGAGGCTTCTGGTCGAGGACGGGCTGACCGGCGTGCCGGTGACGGTCGCGTCGGCCCGTGAGGGGCTGGGCATCGCCGACATCCGCACGCGGCTCGTCGACGTCGTCGGACGCCGGAGCACCGCTGCGGTCCGTGTCGGCGCCGAGCTCAACGACGCGGCCGCCCTGCTCGCGCGCGCGGTCGACGTGCCGGCCCGTCCCCGCGCACCTCTCCCGGTCGATGCCGTCGTCGACGACCTCGTCGCTGCGGCCGGTCTGCTCGCGGTGGCGGACGCGATCTCGGCCGTCGTTCGCGGAGCCTCCGGTGCGGTTCCGGCGCCGGGTCCCGTCCAGCCCGACTCGGTCGACATCGCGCGGTCCCGGTGGCTCGACTCCCTCGACGGGCGCGCCCCTGAGGAGTGGCTCGCCGACGTCGCCCGGCGCGTCGCCACCGTGGACCGGCTGCGCCTGGCCGTCGACGAGGCGCTGAGTGCCGTTGCTCTCACGGCCCGTCGGTCACGGCTCGCCGTCACCCTGTCGGCCGTCGCGGTGGTCGCCGTCGCTGTCGGCGTGGCCGCGGCCGTCGTGGCGGCGGGCTGGTGGCGGGTCCACGACCTGACCGACCGGTTCCCGTTCCCCGTCTGGGCCCTCGCCGCGAGCGCGTTCGCGGTGGCTGTCGCCCTGGTCGCCCTCGCCGCCGCAGCACGGCGCTCGGCGGCTCGTCGCCGCTCGGCAGCCGTCCTACGGGACGGGAGCGACAGGCTCCGGGCCGTCGTGCGCACGTTCCTGGCGGAGCCGACGGCGGCGGTGCTGGACGAGCGGGACCGCGTCCACGAGCTCACCGAGGTCGCACGGACCAGCCGCTCGGCCGAGCCGTCCCCAGTCTCCGTGCCGACCGTCGCCTCCCCCAGCTGATCGGGTCCGCGGCACCGTCCTCGCAGCGGGCGCCCCAGGATTCCCGCACGGGTCGGCACCGGGTCGGCCCCTCTGCGCGGAGGTACCGATGAGCAGCAACGGACTGACACTGACCTTGACGGGTTGGGTGGGCACCGAGCCCAAGCACTTCCCTGGAACCACTCCGTTCACCAGCTTCCGGATGGCGAGCACGCGACGGTTCTACGACGCGCGGCAGAACGCGTGGGTCGACGGCAGGACGCTCTGGTTCACCGTCAAGGTCTGGCGCGAGGCCGCGCAGAACGTCGCCGAGTCCCTGCGGAAGTCAGATCCCGTCGTGGTCACGGGCCGACTCGGCACCGAGGAGTGGGAGAGCCCGGACGGGCTTCGGAGCACGCTCGTCCTCGAGGCGACCTCGATCGGTCCCGACCTGACCTACGGCCAGGCCCGCTTCATGCGCACGGTCCATCGCTCCTCGTCGGACTCGCCCGACGACGGCGCCGACGGGAGCGCGGACGGCGAGCTCCGGGACCACGCGACGCTCGCGGGCCTGGATCCCCTGGGCGAGCTGTTCGAGACCGCGGTCCCACCCCTCGACGACGCAGACCTGCAGCCCGAGCCGGGCGATCTGGTCGGCTCGGGCGCCGACCGCGAGTGATCGCCTAGGCTGGGTGACCGACAGCGCCCGGTCGCACACGTGCGGCCGGGCTGCTCACCGAGAGCACCCACCTCGGGTACTGACGCGGTACCCGATCAGCGAATGCAGGGCGGACGAAGAGCCAGTGGCTGAGTTCATCTACACCATGTACAAGGCACGCAAGGCGCACGGCGAGAAGGTCATCCTCGACGACGTCACGATGAGCTTCTATCCCGGAGCGAAGATCGGCGTGGTCGGCCCGAACGGGGCCGGCAAGTCCACGATCCTCAAGATCATGGCGGGGCTCGACCACCCCTCGAACGGTGAGGCGCGCCTCTCCCCCGGCTACACCGTCGGCATCCTCCTGCAGGAGCCCCCGCTGAACGAGTCGAAGACGGTGCTCGGCAACGTCGAGGAGGGGGTCGCGGAGATCAAGGCCAAGCTCGACCGCTTCAACGAGATCTCCGCCCTGATGGCTGAGCCCGACGCGGACTTCGACACGCTGCTCGCCGAGATGGGCCAGCTCCAGGAGGCGATCGACGACGCCGACGCCTGGGACCTC
>DATKTF010000238.1:0-7614 GCA_035531255.1 Cellulomonadaceae bacterium | reverse complement strand
GGTACCGGCTGCGTGCGGAGCCGTTCCACGACCAGCCGGGCGACGTGGGCCGCGGACGTCGTGCCCGAGAGGTCGAGGCGTTGGCGGGCGAGCGCCCACTGCGTGAAGTGCACGTGGTTGTCCCACAGACCGGGCATGACGAACCGTCCGGCCAGGTCCAGCCGCGTCACGTGCGCCGGCAGGTCCTCGGAGAGATCCGCCGCGACGGCCGCGATCCGCCCGTCGCGCACAAGGACGTCGACGAGCGCGTCCGCGCGAGGGCCGACGTGCGCACCGGCGCCCGGCGTGGACGCGTACGCACCGACGACGCGCGCGCCGGTCAGGACGAGCTCCGCCGTCATCGGAGCCATCAGAGTGCTGCGCGACCGGTGAGCCGCTCGAAGGCGTCGAGGTAGCGCGCGCGGGTGCGCTCGACCACCTCGGGGGGCAGCGGCGGCGGGGGGGTGTCGCTCGCGCGGTCCCAGCCCGAGGCGTCCGACGTGAGCCAGTCGCGGACGTACTGCTTGTCGAAGCTCGGCTGCGGACCGCCGGGCGCCCACGTGTCCGCCGGCCAGAACCGTGACGAGTCGGGGGTGAGGACCTCGTCGCCGAGCACGACGGAGCCGGCGTCCGGACCGTCGAGCGCGCGCCCGAACTCGAGCTTGGTGTCGGCGAGGATCACGCCCCGCTCGCGCGCGATGCGCTCCGCTCGCGAGTACACCGCGAGCGTGAGGTCCCGCAGCCGCGTCGCGGCGTCGGCCCCGATCTGCGCCGCGACGACGTCGAAGCTCACGTTCTCGTCGTGCTCGCCGAGCTCGGCCTTGGTCGCGGGGGTGAAGATCGGCTCGGGAAGTCGTGAGCCGTCCACCAGGCCTGCCGGCAACGGCACCCCGCACACCTGCTGACCCGCGCGGTACTCCACGAGCCCCGATCCGGTGAGATAGCCACGTGCGACGCACTCGACCGGGTACATCTCCAGACGGCGGCACACCATGGCGCGACCCGCCACCGCCGCCGGGACCCCGTGCTCCCCGACCTCCGCCGTCACCACGTGGTTGGGGACGAGGTCGGCGACCTGCTCGAACCACCAGAGGCTCAGCTGGGTCAGGACCACGCCCTTGTCGGGGACGGGAGTGGAGAGCACGTGGTCGTAGGCGCTGATCCGGTCGCTCGCGACGACCAGGACGACGTCGCCGGCCGGGTGCGCGGAACCGGGCGGCAGGTCGGGGACGTAGAGGTCCCGGACCTTCCCGGAGTAGGTGTGGGTCCAACCGGTCAGCTCGAGTGGCGCGCTCACGACGCACATCCTTCCGCACCCGGGAGGCTCATGACGCCCGGGACCAGATGTCGGCCGGACGACGGCGTCGGACGGCTACGGGCGCATCAGGTAGTCGTCCGTCGTGGGCTCGGGCAGGGCCGGTGCCCCGGTACGCCGCTTGTAGTACAGCCACGGGAACCAGCCTCCGCCGAACCGCTCCCAGCCGTCGGCCTCGAGCCGCCGCCTCTCGGCCCCGACGACGTGCACCCGGCGGTGCTCCCACTGCTCGTCCGACTTCTGCACCACGTGGAACAGTGCGCCGTAGCCGATGCCGTGCCACCCGTACAGTCCCGCCCGGTCCAGCACCCGCATCTCGTTGACCGCGCTGAGGGGCGCCAGTCGGACCACTCGGCCTCCCGGTCGAGGCTCGAGCGGCTCGTCCTTGCCGTACCTCTGCTGCGCGGCCTGCCGGGACATGTCCAGGACCTGCCCGATCGCCTCCCACGTGCACCCGGCCGACCGCGCAGCAGCGATGGTCGACCGGAGCAGCGCCTCGGTCTCGGTGCGCGCCTGGAGCACGAGAGCGACGAGCTCGAGGTGGGCGGACGGTTCCGTCCCCAGCCGCGCCGCCACTCCCGGCCCCGCGGCATCGATCGCCTCGGACAGGAGCTGGCGCAGGTCCGGCGCGTTCGTCTCGGTCGTCATGCGTCAACCGTAGGTTGACACGTGAGCCATGTCAACCAGTGATTGACGCGGCGATGTCGGTGCGGTGATGTGATCCCGGCAGGTCGATCCGCCCGATCGCCGCGTAGGCGGCCGCACGCGCGGCGGCGACGTCAGGCCCGCGACCGACGACCGAGAGCACCCGGCCTCCCGACGCGACCAGCACGCCGTCGACCAGCGCCGTCCCGGCGTGGAGCACCTGGACGCCGGGAACCGCTTCCGCGGCCTCGACACCCGTGATCGGGTCGCCGTGGCGCACAGCAGCCGGGTACCCGTGCGCCGCGACGACCACCGTCACGGCGGCCTCGTCGCGCCAGCGCAGCGGGGGGAGCGTCCCCAGCGTTCCCGTCGCGACCGCGTCGAGGACGGTCGCGAGCGGCGTGGCGAGGCGGGCGAGGACGACCTGCGTCTCGGGATCGCCGAACCGCGCGTTGAACTCCACGACCCGCGTCCCCCGGCTCGTCAGAGCCAGACCGACGTAGAGCACTCCCGAGAACGGGATCCCCCGTCGCGCCATCTCGTCGACGGTCGGCTGGGCCACGCGCTCGACCACCTCGGCAACGAGGTCGGCGGGCGCCCACGGCAACGGCGAGTACGCACCCATGCCACCGGTGTTCGGGCCGGCGTCGCCGTCGAGGGCACGCTTGAAGTCCTGCGCGGGGGCCAACGGCACGACCGTCGACCCGTCGGTGAGGCAGAACAGCGAGATCTCCGGGCCGTCGAGATACTCCTCGACGACGACCTTCCCGCCGGCCTTCGCGAGACAGGCGTCGGCGTGCTCGAGCGCGGCCGCGCGATCGTCCGTCACGACCACGCCCTTGCCCGCGGCGAGACCGTCCTCCTTCACGACGTACGGGGCTCCGAACGCGTCGAGCGCGTCGGCGACCTGGGCGTGGGTCGTGCAGACGTGCGCCATCGCGGTCGGCACCGCCGCGGCGGCCATCACGTCCTTCGCGAACGCCTTCGACCCCTCGAGCGCGGCGGCCTCCCGGCTGGGACCGAAGCATGCGATCCCGGCAGCACGGACGGCGTCCGCCACTCCGGCGACGAGCGGCGCCTCGGGACCGACGACGACGAGGTCGACGCCGAGGGCCGTCGCGAGAGCGGCGACGGCGCCACCGTTCAGCGGGTCGACGTCGTGCAGCGTCGCGTCCGCACCGATTCCTGGGTTGCCCGGCGCGGCGTGCAGCTCGCTGACCTGCGCATCTGCCGCGAGCGCGCGGACGAGGGCGTGCTCACGAGCACCGGTGCCGATGACGAGGATCTTCACGGACCCTGAGCCTATCGGCCCGCACGCGGACGTCCCGCTCCCGCCCGCTCGTCGCCTCCCTCGCCGTCTCCCCCGTCAGGTGGCGCGTTCCGCGGGCGACACGCCGGTGTGTCGCGGCAGATCGCCCCACCTGACGGGAGCCCACGGTTCCGGTGGCGTGCGGGCGACCCGGCGGCCGGAGAGGACGCGATTCAGTCGGCCGTGGCCTCCAGGCGGGAGCGGAGGTCCGTCAGCTGGTCGGCGAGCTCCGGCGGGAGCCGGTCGCCGAACTGCGCGAAGAACTCCTCCGTCAGGTCGCACTCGGCCGACCACGAGTCGGTGTCCACGGCGAGCAGCTCGGCAAGGTCGGCATCGGACACCGCGAGGCCGTCGAGCACGAGCGCACCCTCTGCGGGCACGAGCCCGACCGGTGTGGCGTCCGCGTCGGTCTCACCGGCGACCCGGCGCAGCACCCAGTCGAGGACGCGGGAGTTCTCCCCGAAGCCGGGCCACAGGAACCGACCGTCGGCCCCCTTGCGGAACCAGTTGACCTGGAACAGGAGGGGGCGCGCGTCCGCGGGCAACCCGGCGCCGACCGTGAGCCAGTGGCCCCAGTGGTCCGCCATGTTGTAGCCGCAGAACGGCAGCATCGCGAACGGGTCGCGACGCAGCTCCCCGACGGTCCCCTCGGCGGCGGCCGTCTGCTCGGAGGAGATCGTCGCGCCCATGAACACGCCGTGCGCCCAGTCGAACGACTGCGCGACGAGCGGGACGTTCGTCGCGCGGCGCCCGCCGAACAGGATCGCGTCGATCGGCACGCCGTCCGGGGAGTCCCAGCTGTCGGCGATGGTCGGGCACTGCTCGGCGGCCACCGTGAACCGGGAGTTGGGGTGCGCGGCCGGCCGACCCGCCGCCGGGGTCCAGTCCTGCCCACGCCAGTCCGTCAGGTGCTCCGGGACCTCGGGGGTGAGCCCCTCCCACCAGACGTCGCCGTCGTCGGTCAACGCGACGTTCGTGAAGATGACGTCGTGCGTCAGGGTGGCGATCGCCGTCGGGTTGGTCACGACCCCGGTGCCGGGTGCGACGCCGAAGAACCCCGCCTCGGGGTTGATCGCGCGCAGCCGGCCGTCGGGACCGGGGCGCATCCACGCGATGTCGTCGCCGATGGTCTCGACGGTCCAGCCCGGGATGGTCGGTCGCAGCATCGCCAGGTTGGTCTTGCCGCACGCCGACGGGAAGGCCGCGGCCACGTGGAACACGCGACCCTGGTCGGAGGTGAGCTTGAGGATGAGCATGTGCTCGGCGAGCCAGCCCTCGTCGTGTCCCATGACCGACGCGATGCGCAGCGCGAAGCACTTCTTGCCGAGCAGCGCATTCCCGCCGTACCCCGAGCCGAACGACCAGATCTCGCGGGACTCGGGGAACTGCACGATGTACTTGGTCGTGCTGCACGGCCACGGCACGTCCTCGCGACGCAGGCCGTCCGCGTCGACGAGCGGCATCCCGACCGAGTGCAGGGCAGGCACGAATGCCCCGTCGTCACCCAGCAGGTCGAGCACGTCGGTGCCGGTGCGCGTCATCACCGCCATGCTCACGACGACGTACGGCGAGTCGGTGAGCTGGACGCCGAGCTGCGAGATCGCACCGCCGAGCGGGCCCATCGAGAACGGCACCACGAACATCGTCCGGCCCCGCATCGACCCCGCGAAGACGCCGCGGAGCTCGACGCGCATCTCCTCCGGGTCGCGCCAGTTGTTGGTCGGCCCGGCGTCGTCGGCGTGCGTCGAGCAGATGAACGTGCGGTCCTCGACGCGCGCGACGTCGCTCGGGTCGGAGCGTGCCAGGTAGCTGCCGGGGCGGAGCACCGGGTCGAGCGGGATCAGCGTGCCGTCCTCGACCATCCGGTCGCTCAACCGTCGACGTTCCTCCGGTGTGCCGTCGCACCAGACCACGGCGTCGGGCTCGGTCAGCTCCGCCATCGCGGTGACCCACGCGAGCAGACGCGGGTGGGTCGTCGGCGGGGTCGTGGTGAGGGTGTGGTCGAGGACGGTCATCGGGGGCCTCTCGTGAGATTCCGGTCAGGTGCAGCGATCGACACCCACCCTCGTCCGCTTCTGACCGCCCTTCAACCGGATTGGTGTGTGAAGATTCACGGATCTTTAGATAGCGTGAACCAATGGCCACCGACCTGCTTACCCTCGGACGACGCATCCGGCACTTCCGCACCGCCGCGGGCCTCACGCTCGATCAGCTCGGCGCCGCCGTCGCGACCGCGCCCAGCCAGCTCTCGCTGATCGAGAACGGCCGACGCGAGCCCCGGATCTCGCTGCTCCAGTCGATCGCCGCCACTCTCGGCATCGCGCTCTCCGACCTGCTCGCGACCGAGCCGCCGAGCCGCCGGGCCGCCCTCGAGATCGCCCTCGACCGCGCCCAGGGCACGACGCTCTACGCAGGCCTCGGGCTGCCGTCCGTCCGCGCCGGGCGCACCCTCCCGCTCGAGGCGCTCGAGGCCCTGGTCGGACTGCACGAGGAGCTCGCCCGCCGCGCGAACGCGTCGATCGCGACCCCCGAGGAGGCGCGTCGGGCGAACACCGAGCTGCGCCTGTGGATGCGCGAGCGCGACAACTACCTGCCGGACATCGAGGACGCCGCCGAGCGGATGTCACGCGCGGCTGGCTACACGTCCGGAGCCCTCACGCACCGCGCGGTCGCCCGGATGGCCGAGCAGCTCGGCTTCCAGATCCTGCACGTGGGCGACCTCCCGCACTCGACGCGCACCGTCACCGACCTCGCGAGCGGCCGCATCTACCTCCCGCCCGCCTCGATCCCCGGCGGCCACGGCCTGCGATCCCTCGCGCTCCAGGCGATCGCGCACCGCGTGCTCGCGCACGAACGACCGGCCAGCTACGCGGACTTCCTGCGTCAGCGGATGGAGATCAACTACTTCGCCGCGGCGTGCCTCATCCCGCGAGGGCGCGCGGTCGAGGTGCTCCAGAACGCGAAACGCGAACGCGATCTCGCGATCGAGGACTTCCGCGACGCGTTCGGCGTCACGCACGAGGCGGCCGCCATGCGGTTCACCAACCTCGCCACCGCGCACCTGGGGATCCCGGTGCACTTCATGCGGGTCGGCGACGACGGCACGCTCTACCGCGGCTACGAGAACGACGAGGTCGGCTTCGCCACGGACCCGACCGGCGCGATCGAGGGTCAGATCGTGTGCCGCGAGTGGACGTCACGCATGGCCTTCACGGTGCGGGACCGCGCCACCGAGTTCCACCAGTACACCGACACCCCGGCGGGCACGTTCTGGTGCACGGCGCAGACGGGTGCGACGACGTCGGGGGAGTTCTCGATCACCGTCGGCGTGCCGTACGTGCACTCGAAGTGGTTCCGCGGGCGGGACACCACGCGCCACACGGTCTCCCGCTGCCCCGATCCGACGTGCTGCCGGCAGCCGCCGGGCGACCTGACGGCCCGGTGGGCCGACCAGTCGTGGCCGAGCGCACGCCTGCACGCCCAGGTGCTCGCGCCGCTCCCCGGCGGCACCTTCCCGGGCGTCGACGACGCAGAGGTCTACACGTTCCTCGAACGGCACGCCCCGACCACCTGAGCCGGGTCGCCCGGCCTGAGCCAGCCCGACGCAGACCGGGGAGGCACCTCGGCGGCAGCCCGACGCCGACCGGCCGATCTCAGGCGGCGGCGATCCGCGCGTCGAGGCGCGCCCGCACGTCCGACCACTCGTCGGCCAGGATCGAGAACACGACGGTGTCCCGCCAGGTCCCGTCCGCGCGGATCATCTCGTGGCGCAGCACCCCCTCGCGCGTCGCCCCGAGCTTCGCGATCGCCGCCTGCGAGCGGGTGTTGAGGTGGTCGGTCTGGATCTTCACGCGCTCGAACCCGCAGTCCTCGAACGCGTGCGCGAGCAGCAGACGCTTCGCGGCCGGGTTCACCGCGGTGCCCCAGACCCGCGGCGCATACGCCGTCGCGCCGAGGTGGACACGGTGGTGGGTGAGGTCGGCCTCGACGAGCGACGAGGTCCCGACGACGCGTCCGACCGCACCGGACGGCGAGTCCGCCGAGAGGGTCACGGCGTAGGTCGCCCTCGGTCCCTGGTGCACCAGCGCGTCGATCCACTCCGCCATCTCGGCCTCGCTGCGCGGCCGCGCGGCCTCACCACCGTTGTACCCGGCGGCCCAGACCTCCTTCGAGCCGATCGCGTCGAACAGCTCCGCCGCATCGTCCGTGCCGAGCGGTCGAAGCGTCACGACCGGTCCGACGAGCAGCCGCGAGTCCGGGAGGACGGAGGTCCGACGGCCCGTCATGCCGCCACGCCCCCCGGGTCGGTCACCCACATACCCCACCTCCACCTGATCGAGCCGACCACTGTCGCCTCAGCCGATCA
>DATKTF010000237.1:0-3288 GCA_035531255.1 Cellulomonadaceae bacterium | reverse complement strand
GAGCTCGACACCGAGGTGATCGTCGGGGTCGAGGCCCTCGTCCGGTGGCAGCATCCCCAGCGCGGCCTCGTCCCTCCAGGAGACTTCATCCCGCTCGCCGAGCGCACCGGGTTGATCGTGCCGCTCGAGATCTTCGTCCTGACGGAGGCGACGCAGCAGACGGCCAGCTGGCGCGCGGCGGGCTCCGGCTGCATGCCCCTCACCGTGGCCGTGAACATCTCGGCGAGGCACCTCGACGACTCCGACATCGTCGCCCACGTCGCCGCCGCTCTCGCGGTCTCCGGTCTCGAACCCGCCCACCTCTGCGTGGAGATCACCGAGACCGCGATGATCCGGGACTTCAGCAGCGCCCTCGAACGCGTGGTCGGGCTCCGGAGCCTGGGAGTCCAGATCGCGCTCGACGACTTCGGGACCGGGTTGTCCTCGCTGGCCTACCTGCAGAAGCTCCCGATCGACATCGTCAAGATCGACCGGTCGTTCGTCATAGAGGTCGACACGGACGCGCGCAGCGAAGCGGTGATCTACGGGATCGCCATGCTCGCCCAGGCGATGGGGAGCTCGCTGGTCGCCGAGGGGATCGAGACCAGGGGTCAGCTCGACGCGCTGCGGGCGATCGGGTGCCGTCGCGGGCAAGGGTTCCTCGTCGGGCGTCCGGTCCCCGCCGCGGAGCTCGCGGCACGCATCCCGATCACGCAGACCTGACGACCGCGGCGCCGAGAATTGTGAGAGTCTGCTGTGAATGCTCCGGATGGTTCACGGCACTCTCCGGGATGACCGATACTGGTGTCAGCGCTCCCGAACGAGTCGGCCCCTGCCCCCCTGCGTGGCTGGCATGTTCGGGAGCGCCACCATGTTCGGAGCAGGAATGATGCTCAGCGCCGGCCTCGGTCAGGTGTCGCGTCGGACGCTGCGGGTCGCGGTCAGGTGCGCTCGGCGAGCCCGTCCGCGAGAGCCCCGATCACCTCGGCCGCGGCCTCGGGTCCGATGCGGACGGCGCCGGTGCAGTGCCCGGCCCGCCACAGGCTGAGGACGAACACGCCGTCGACGTCGTGCCAGGTGACCTGGAGCTCCCGGTGGTCGCCGCGCGCATCGGGCACGGACGTCGTCCCTGTCCGTGCCAGCGCCACGACCTCGCCCATTCCTCGACGATCCTCCCGAGGGAGCGACCTGTCCAGGCGTGGGTACCGCGGTCAGATGTGCAGGTGCACCCGGTGGTGCTCGATCTGCTCGATGTCGTCGGTGGTGGCCCGGAGAAGGCGGTCCGCCAGGTGCCTCAAGGCACGAGCCGTCGCGAGCTCCTCACCGATCTCAGGGATGTCGCGATCGACCGGGTTCCGGCGCGCACGGCCGTACCCTTCGAGCGTCGTCCCGGCCGACGTCGTCAGGACCGCATGAGCAGTCGTGATCTCGTCGTCGGAGCGGACCTCGTCGGCATCGAAGAGATGGATCTTCACGTTCCAGGTGTGGACCATGGCGAACTCCTCTCGAGGTGGTCCGCACCGGTCGCCGAGGGTGCGGACGTGGGTCCTTGCTCCTGACGGTAGGCCTGTCGCGGCGCGCGCGACACCGGAGCGACACAGTCCGTTCGCAGACTGTCCTCGCTCCGCTCCCGGTGGCCTGCCGCGTTCGTGCGTCGACAACCGGGGCACGTGGCGCCGCCGGGACGTAGGTCACTCGCGTTCGACGAGCATCGCGCTCGACGGTGGAAGGACAGCGACCGGAGAAGGTGGCATCGATGGATCTCGACACGATGGTCATGACCGCGCATGTGCTGGTCACCCCCGGGAAGGGGATCCTCGCCGCCGACGAGAGCACACCGACGATGGCCAAGCGGCTGGCCGGCATCGGACTCGAGTCGACCGAGCCCCTGCGCCGCGCCTACCGGGAGATCTTGTTCACGACCCCCGGCCTCGGCGACCACATCAGTGGCGTGATCCTGTTCGACGAGACGCTCCGCCAGCAGTCCGACGACGGCACCCCCGTCGCCGAGCTGCTGCTCCGCCAGGGCGTCGTCCCCGGCATCAAGGTCGACGGCGGGACGAAGCCGCTCGCCGGGTTCCCCGAGGAGGTCGTCACAGCCGGTCTCGACGGTCTGCGCGGCCGGCTTGCCGACTACGCGACGCTGGGCGCACGGTTCGCCAAATGGCGCGCGGTGATCCGGATCGGCGGCGACCGGCCCACAACTGCCTGCGTGGAGGCGAACGCCCACGCGCTCGCCCGGTACGCCGCGCTCGCCCAGGAGGCCGGCCTGGTCCCGATCGTCGAGCCCGAGGTCCTCATGGACGGCGACCACACGCTCGCACGGTGCGCCGAGGTCACCGAGGTCACGCTCCGTGAGGTCTACGCCCAGCTCGCACGGCAGCACGTCGTGCTCGAGGCGACCCTGCTCAAGCCGAACATGGTCGTGCCCGGCGAGAGTTGCCCGGTGCAGGCGACCGACGACGAGATCGCGGTCGCGACGATCGACACGATGCGCCGGACGGTGCCCGCCGCCGTGCCCGGCCTCGTGTTCCTCTCCGGGGGCCAGACGGACGAGCAGGCGACGTCCCGGCTGGACGCGATGAACAGGCGCGGGCCGCAGCCGTGGGAGCTCAGCTTCTCGTTCGGACGCGCGCTCCAGGGCCCGGTGCTCCGGGCCTGGCGCGGAGACCCGGGCAACCGCACGGCGGCGCAGGACGCCCTACGACACCGTGCGACGCTCAACGGCGAAGCGCGCCGGGGGACGTACGAGGCGTCGATGGAGCGCGCCTGACCGCATGCGCGCGCGGCGGGCGGTCCGACTGCGCGTCGATCGAGACCCGCCCGTCGCACCCGGCACACCCGTCACGACGGCGACACGAGCTCGGCGAAGACGACGGTGTTGTCCGCGTAATGGTGCGCCTGCGCATCCCACGAGCCGCCGCAGGTGATCAGGCGCAGCCCGGCGTAGTCGATGTTGCCGTACACGAGCGACGTGGGAAAGGCATCCTTCGGATACTGGGCGACGTGAGTCACGCGGAACAACGCGATGCGGGCGTCTGCGCGCGTGACAGAGATCGTGTCGCCGGGCACGACGCGTCGGAGCTCGTAGAAGACCGCCGGACCGTTCCAGTCGACGTGGCCCGCGATGATCGCCGGACCGAGCTCACCGGGAGTCGGCGCGCCGGTGTACCAGCCCGCCGGGAAGCCGCTCGGCGGCACCTGCATGGTGCCGTCGGTATTCAGCCCGAGCGCCATGAGAGTCGAGTCGACCCCGATCGCCGGGATCTGGAGGCGGACCGGCACAGAGCTGCTCAGGTGCGCCGCCGC
>DATKTF010000236.1:0-13875 GCA_035531255.1 Cellulomonadaceae bacterium | reverse complement strand
CGCCGCATCGCGAGCCATGCGTCCTGCATGAACGGCCCGCCGGGCTGTGACACCCGGACGCGCGCGAGCGCCCCCAGCTCACCCGCGGCGTACGCCTCCAGGGCGTCGATCGCCTCGACCAGGGCGGGGTCGCCCGAGTCGGGACGGACCTCGCGCAGCGCGAACGGTCCGGTCGCCTGCTCGAGCCGCGCCGCCATCTCCGACACGGAGGCGAAGCCGGCAGCGCGCACGACGCCGTCCGGGGAAGCCAGCACAGCCAGCGGGCCTGCGGCCGTCGTGACCGTCGTGGCGACGATCGTCTCGGTGGTCATGGCGTCTCCTCGCGGGTCGGGCCGGGCGTCGGACGACGCACCGCTGGGGTCAGGATGTCGCCGGCCGCGACGGCCGACCAGAGGTGCTGCGCGCCGTAGCCGCGCCAGGGCTGCCAGGCGCTCGCCCGATGGGCCGCCCACGCCTGATCGACCGTCCGTGGGTCGCGACCGTCGAGCGCACCGAGGGCTCGGCGCAGCACGAGGTCGCCGGCGGGGAACACGTCCGGGTCGCCGAGCGCACGCAGCGCGACGTAGTCGGCCGTCCACGGCCCGATGCCGGGGAGCGCGAGGAGCGCCGCCCGCACCTCCGCACGGTCCGCCTCCGGGCGAAGCGCGAGACCGGACGCCACCGCCGTCGCGACGTGGTGCAGCGTCGTGGCACGTCCCCCGGTCAGCCCGATCGTGCGCAGCCCGTCAGGGCCGACCTCGGCCAGCCGCTCCGGCATCGGGAACATCGCGAGGCCACCGAGGCCGGGCTCGCCCCATGCCGCGACGAGCCGCGCCGCGAGCGTGCGCGCACCCGCGGTGGACACCTGCTGGCCCAGGACGGCCTTCACCGCGAGCTCGAAGGGGTCGACGGTCCCCGCCACCCTCAGCCCTGGCCGCAGTCCGACGAGCGGGGCGAGCAGTCCGTCGGCGGACAGCGCCTCGTCGATCGCGTGGGGGTCGGCGTCGAGGTCGAGCCACCGTCGCAGCCGCGCGACCGTCGGGGCGAGATCCCCGAGGGTCGTCAGCGTCAGTCGCACCGGAACGGCTCCGGGCGCACGGTCGGCCGCGAGGGTGATCTCGACCTCGACCGGCCCCCCGGGCGCACGGACGACCCGACGCACCGACCGGTTCGCGCCCCCGGCGCCACCAGTCAGCCCGTCGACCCCGTCGATCTCAGCGAGCTCGAGGCCCGGCACGGCCCGGTGCGCGACATGGTCCCACCAGCTCGCGGCGTCGAACGGCTCGGTGCAGCGCAGCCGTAGCGTCACGGTCGCGCCGGTCGGCGGGACGCGGTCGTCGACCTCGCCGCGGGAGGACCGGGGTGCGCGCCGCAGGGTGCTCGGCGGCGCCCCGAACTGCTCGCGCATGACCTCGTTGAACTGCCGGATGCTCGCGAACCCGGCGGCGAACGCGATGTCCGCCATGGTCAGGGTCGTCTGGTCGAGCAGCATGCGGGCGAGCTGGGACCGTCTGGTCCGGGCGAGCTGAACCGGTGTCGCACCGACCTGCTCGACCAGGACCCGGTGCAGGTGGCGCTCGCTCACGTGGACGGCATCCGCAAGACCGCGGACTCCCGAGGTGTCGACGACACCGGCGGCGATCCCCCGCAACGCCCGTGCCGCGAGGTCGCTGCGCACGTCCCAGTCCCTCGACCCGGGCAGCGCGTCGGGACGGCACCGTCGGCACGCACGGAAGCCCGCGGCCACCGCGGCTGCGGCGGCCGTGAAGTAGGTGCAGTTCTCAGGCCGGGGCGTACGCGCGGGGCACGACGGCCGGCAGTAGATCCCGGTCGACACGACCCCGACGTACAGCCGCCCGTCGTAGCGCGGGTCGCGGCTGCTGATCGCGCGATACGCCGTCACCGCATCGACGGGCGAGGAGAGGGTCACGTCGACCAGTGTCCCCTGGGCACGCCGCGATCACTGGCGGAATTCGGACCATGCAGTGGGCCGGGTGACCGTCAGTCACCCGTCATGCGCGGCTGCGGGACCCCGCCCAGCAGCGTGCGGACCTCGCTCTCGCGGTACCGTCGGTGGCCGCCGAGCGTCCGGATCGAGGAGATCTTGCCGGCCTTGGCCCACCGGGTCACGGTCTTCGGGTCCACCCGGAACAACGTCGCCACCTCCGAGGGCGTGAGCAGGATCTCGGACTGCTGCATGTGCGTGGTCATGCGTCCTCCAGATGCCGTCGTGCGACGAGAACAGCGGGCCTAGCCCTTCCAGAGGGAGATATCGGCACGGACACGCCCGATCTGCAGAGATCTGCGTCACGTTGTTCGGAAATCACCCGATCTGGGGAACGGCCACTTCGGCGGAACGGAGCGGACGACGCGACCGGAACCCTGTGTCGATGGTGTGGACGGTCGAACCGGAGTAGTCGGAACAACGATCGACCCTGTACCGTTATGGCCGAACAGATGATTCAGCACCCCGGGGCCGCACACAACAGGTGCCTGCCCCGCTTTCACGTTAGAGGGGGTCGGTGCCATGGGGCGCGGCCGTCAGAAGGCTAAGCAGACGAAGGTCGCTCGGGGACTCAAGTACTTCAGTCCCGAGACCGACTACCGGGCCCTCGAGCAGGAGCTCACGTCTGGACGCCGCAACGATGTCGTGACTGACACGCGCCGTGCGCCTGTCGAGGAGGATGACGTCGACGAGGCCCCGTGGGCCGACGAGCGCTGAGGCCCTCGGTACGCATCGCGCTGTGACCCGACTTCTGTTGGCCGGACTTCTGTTGGCCGGACTGCGAGATCGCAGTCCGGCCGACGTCGTTCAACGGCGCCGCACACCGCCGTTCGATCGGTCGCAGCGCACCCCTCACGCCGTCCGGTAGGAACCGGTCATCCGCACCGCGCCACCGTGCACGCCCTTGGTGTTCTGCACGAGGTCAGCGGCTGCGACCGTCGCGTCCTCGGCACCGGCCTCGCGAACCCGGCCGAGGACCCACGCCGGCAGCCCGAGCCGCTCGAGCGCGGCGAGCGCGGGACCGACGCCGTCGGCCGCGACGACGGCAACCATGCCGACGCCGAGGTTGAGCGTGTTCGCGAGGTCGAGCCACGGCACGCCGCCGAGCGAGCGGACCACGTCGAACACCGGTGGGACCACCCAGCTCGCGCGGTCGACCTCGGCAACCAGCCCCGCAGGGAGGACCCGCGCGAGGTTCGCCGCGAGCCCGCCACCGGTGATGTGGCTGAAGACGCGCACCCCGGCCGACGGCACCGCCGCGAGCGCGAGGCAGTCGGACGCGTAGACGCGCGTCGGGGTGAGGATCTCCTCGCCGATCGTGCGGCCGAGCTCGTCGACGTGGCGTTCGAGCCCCCAGCCGGCGACCTCGAGAACCTTGCGGACCAGGGAGAACCCGTTGGAGTGCAACCCGCTCGACGCGAGGCCGATCAGCACGTCACCCGCGCGCACGCGTTCCGGGCCGAGGAGCGCGTCCGCCTCGACGACACCGGTCGCGGCACCGGCGACGTCGTACTCGTCCGCACCGAGGAGCCCCGGGTGCTCGGCCGTCTCCCCACCGACGAGCGCCGTGCCCGCGACCGCGCACGCCTGCGCGATGCCCCGCACGATCGCCGCGATGCGCTCCGGCACGACGCGCCCGCAGGCGATGTAGTCGGTCATGAAGAGGGGCGTCGCGCCGACCACGACGATGTCGTCGACCACCATGCCGACGAGGTCGAACCCGATCGTGTCGTGGATGTCCATCGCCTGGGCGATCGCGACCTTCGTGCCGACGCCGTCGGTCGAGGTCGCGAGGAGCGGCCGGCGGTACGTCGTGAACGCGCTCGCGTCGTACAGCCCTGCGAAGCCGCCGACGCCGCCGAGCACCTGGGGACCGTGGGTCGCGCGGACGGCGTCCTTCATCAGCTCGACCGCGCGGTCACCCGCCTCCGTGTCGACGCCGGCCGCCGCGTACGTGACCGAGGGCGTGCCGTCCCTCACGGGTGGTCCAGCGCGTCCGCGCCACCGAGGGCGACCGTCAGCGTGGGCAGGTTGTCCGCAGGGGCGCCCAGGGGCAGCTCGTTCTGCTCGAGGAGCGTCTTGCCGAGCCGGTCCGACGGTGGGAGCTCGATCGGGTACCGACCCGTGAAGCACGCGGCGCAGAGCTGCGCGGCAGGCTGCTCGGTCGCCTCGATCATCCCCTCGAGGGAGATGTAGCCGAGCGTGTCCGCACCGAGCGAGGCGCCGATCGCCTGCGCGTCCAGACCGTTCGCGATCAGCTCCGCGCGCGACGCGAAGTCGATGCCGTAGAAGCACGGCCACTTGACCGGCGGAGAGCTGATGCGCACGTGGACCTCGGCCGCGCCGGCCTCCCGGAGCATCCGGATCAGGGCGCGCTGGGTGTTCCCGCGCACGATCGAGTCGTCGACGACGACGAGCCGCTTGCCGCGGATCACCTCGCGCAGCGGGTTGAGCTTGAGTCGGATCCCGAGCTGACGCAGCGTCTGCGACGGCTGGATGAACGTGCGGCCGACGTAGGCGTTCTTCGTCAGGCCCTGCCCGAACGGGATCCCCGACTCGGCCGCATAGCCGACCGCCGCCGGCGTGCCCGACTCGGGGACCGGGATGACGAGGTCGGCCTCGACCGGGTGCTCCTTCGCGAGACGGCGGCCCATGGCGACCCGTGCCGCGTGCACGGACCGGCCCGCGATCGACGTGTCGGGACGGGCCAGGTAGACGTACTCGAACACGCAACCGGCGCGCTCGACCGCCGCGAACCGGCTCGAGCGCAGACCGTCCGAGTCGATCGCGATGAGCTCGCCCGGCTCGACCTCCCGGACGAACGACGCGCCGACGATGTCGAGCGCGGAGGTCTCGCTCGCGACGACCCAGCCGCGCTCGAGGCGGCCGAGGACGAGCGGGCGCACGCCCTGCGCGTCGCGTGCCGCGTACAACGTGTGCTCGTCCATGAAGACCAGGCAGAACGCGCCGCGGAGCCGCGGCAGGACCTCGAGCGCGGTGGCCTCGAGGGTGCGGTCCGGGTCCCCGGCGAACAGCGCGGTGATGAGGGCCGTGTCCGTCGTGTTGCCCCGGGCGAGCTCGCCGCGACGCTGCGCGCCGTGACGCTCGGCCACGAGGTCGACGAGGTCGGCCGTGTTCGTCAGGTTCCCGTTGTGCGCGAGGGCCACCGTTCCGCCGGCGGTCGGGCCCAGCGTCGGCTGGGCGTTCTCCCACGTGCTGCCGCCCGTGGTCGAGTACCGCGTGTGCCCGATCGCGATGTGCCCGTGCAGGGCGTTCAGCGCGGTCTCGTCGAAGACCTGGGAGACGAGTCCCATGTCCTTGTAGACGAGCAGCTGCTCACCGTTCGAGGTCGCGATCCCGGCCGACTCCTGGCCACGGTGCTGGAGCGCGTACAACCCGAAGTAGGTGAGCTTGGCGACCTCCTCGCCGGGTGCCCAGACGCCGAAGACCCCGCAGGCGTCCTGCGGGCCCTTCTCACCGGGAAGGAGGTCGTGCGACAGAAGTCCGTCTCCGCGGGAGGCCACAGGACTATGGTCGCACACCGGTCACGACGGGGCGGAGGCCCGTCAGGGCTTCGGACGGCGCCGGGTGCTCCGGCTGTCGCTCCAGACCGCGAGGCCGGCGCCCGCGAGCGCCCCGAAGCCACCGAGGCCGATCGCGCTGATCACGACGGACGGGGTCCGGTTCTGCAGCAGCCCCACCGGGCCGACCGCGCCGAGGAGCGCCCCGATCGCGATCCCGATCAGGGCACCGACCACGATGAACGCGCGGAACTTCGGTGCGCGGCGCACGGTCGCCGGTCGCGCGACCAGCCGCAGCTCGGCCTCGCTCGGCGGTGCGGTCGGACCGCGCGTCGGCTCGGGGGAGGCGGGTGGCGTCACGATCCGAGAGTAGCCGCGCGGGAGGCCCGAGGTGACGCGTCTGACCCCGGCATTCGCACGGCCGGGAGCGTGCGCCTGCACGTCGCGGTCGGCAGCCGTGTCACGGACGCTCGCGGGTGGCCTGCAGCGGCAGCAGGTCGGACAGGTCCGCACGTTCCCCCGAGGCCGAGACTCGACCGTTCGCGACCGCGTCGTGCCAGGTCAGCAGTCCCGTCGCGAGCGCGAGCCAGGTCTGCGGGTCGGTCTCGACCACGTTCGGCGGCGTGCCCCGCGTGTGCCGGGGGCCGTCGACGGCCTGCACCGCGCCGTCCGGCGGGACCCGGACCTCGACGGCTTGCCCGGGCGCGACCTCGGCGAGCTCCTCGAGCGTGAAGCGCACCGCGACCCTCACCACGGCGCGCGGCGAGCCGACCGGCGACGCCCGCCAGGCGGCGACGGCGGCCCGACCGTCGACCGGGTCCGTGCGACGGCGTGGTGGCATGCGTCGACTGTGACAGACCCCGCCGCGACCGATCAACGTGCGGCGCGGGCCGACCGATCAGCCGAAGTGGCTCGGGAGCGTCGCGTCGAACACCGTGCGCGCCTCGGCGAGGGGCAGGGTGAACAGGCCCTGGACCTCGAGCGCGGGCTCGTGCTCGTGCTCCTCGTCGGGCGCGCCGACCACGCCGGCACCGGGCTGGCACACGTCGTCCGTCACCCCGATCCGCAGCGCCGGGTAGCCGCGCGCGGTGCAGAGGTCCACGAACCGGACCTCTTCGCTGCGCGGGACGGCGACGAGCACGCGCCCGGTCGACTCGGAGAACAGCGCTTCGAAGGTCGACACGCCGTCGCGCGCGCAGACGGCGTCGAGCGACACGCGCGCGCCGACGCCGAACCGCAGGCACGACTCGACGAGCGCCTGGGCGAGTCCGCCCTCGGACAGGTCGTGCGCCGCGTCGACCAGGTGGTCACGCGCCGCGTTGACGAGGATCTCGGCGAGCGTGCGCTCGGCCGCGAGGTCGACCGTCGGCGGGAGCCCACCGAGGTGGGAGTGCACGACGTCGGCCCACGCGGAACCGTCGAGCTCACCGCGCGTGGTGCCGAGAAGGTAGATCGACAGTCCCGGGACGGTCCAGCCCGACGGCGTCGCGCGGGTGACGTCGTCGATCACGCCGAGGACGCCGACGACCGGCGTCGGGTGGATCGAGGAGTCGATCTGCCCCGGCTCACCGGTGCCGTTGTAGAGCGACACGTTCCCCCCGGTGACCGGCACGCCGAGGGTCTGGCAGGCCTCCGCGAGCCCGTCGATCGCCTGGACGAGCTGCCACATCGAGTCCGGGTCCTCGGGCGAGCCGAAGTTCAAGCAGTCGGTGACCGCGAGCGGGCGCGCGCCGGTGGTCGCGACGTTGCGGTACGCCTCGGCGAGCGCGAGCTGGGCACCGGTGTACGGGTCGAGCTTGGTCCAGCGGCCGTTCGCGTCGGTCGAGAGCGCGACGCCGAGCCCGGTGGTCTCGTCGACGCGGATCACACCGCCGTCGTCCGGCTGGGCGAGGCTCGTGTTGCCCTGCACGAACCGGTCGTACTGGTCGGTGACCCAGGCCTTCGAGGACAGGTTCGGCGAGCCGAGCAGACGCAGCAGCGTGGCCCGGAGCTCCTCCGGGGTGGACGGGCGCGCGTACTGCGGGTCCGCGTCGGGTCCGCTCAGCGTCGCGGCGTTGAGGCCGTCCTGCCAGGCCGGGCGCGCGTAGGGCCGGTGGTAGACGGGGCCCTCGTGGGCGACCGTGCGCGGCAGGACGTCGACGATCTTCACGCCGTGGTGGTCGATCACCAGGCGACCGGTGTCGGTGACCTCGCCGATGACCGCCGTCTCGACGTCCCACTTGCGGGTGATCGCGAGGAACTCGTCGAGCTTGGCCGGGGTGACGACGGCCATCATGCGCTCCTGCGACTCCGACATGAGGATCTCGCCGGGCGTCAGGCTCGGGTCGCGCAGCAGCACCTTGTCGAGCTCGACGTACATGCCGCCGTCGCCGTTGCTCGCGAGCTCGCTCGTCGCGCACGAGATGCCGGCGGCCCCGAGGTCCTGGATGCCCTCGACGACGTGCGCCGC
Source organism: Cellulomonadaceae bacterium (assembly GCA_035531255.1). Classification (GTDB taxonomy): domain Bacteria; phylum Actinomycetota; class Actinomycetes; order Actinomycetales; family Cellulomonadaceae; genus JAJDFX01. Next base: position 5,921 of record DATKTF010000236.1, on the reverse strand, counting down.
GAAGAGCTCGAGGCAGCACTCGATGAGCACCTTCTCCATGAAGGGGTCACCGACCTGGACGCTCGGCCGCTTGGACGGCTTGGTGTCGTCGAAGGTCTCGCTCGCGAGGATCGACGCGCCGCCGATGCCGTCGCCGCCCGTGCGCGCGCCGAACAGCACGACCTTGTTCCCGACGCCGGTCGCGTTCGCGAGGTGGATGTCCTCGTGCCTGAGCACGCCCACGCACAGCGCGTTCACGAGCGGGTTGCCCTGGTAGGACGGGTCGAACACGACCTCGCCGCCGACGTTCGGGAGCCCGAGGCAGTTGCCGTACCCGCCGACGCCGGAGACCACGCCGTGCACGACGCGGGCGGTGTCCGGGTGGTCGATCGCGCCGAACCGCAGCTGGTCCATGACCGCCACCGGGCGCGCGCCCATCGAGATGATGTCGCGGACGATCCCACCGACGCCGGTCGCGGCACCCTGGTACGGCTCGACGAAGCTCGGGTGGTTGTGGGACTCGACCTTGAACGTGACGGCCCAGCCGTCGCCGATGTCCACGACGCCCGCGTTCTCGCCGATGCCGACGAGCAGGTGCTCCTTCATCGCCGGGGTCGTCTTCGCGCCGAACGTGCTGAGGTGGACCTTCGAGGACTTGTACGAGCAGTGCTCGGACCACATCACCGAGTACATCGCGAGCTCGGCCGCAGTCGGGCGCCGACCGAGGAGGTCGTGGATCTGCTGGTACTCGTCGGGCGTGAGCCCGAGCTCCGCGTACGGCATCTCCTGGTCGGGAGTGGCCTCGGCGTTCGAGACGGTGTCGAAGGACACGGTCTCGGGGGACGGAGTGGTGGGCGACGTGGTCATCGAATCCCTCACGAGAGGCCAGCGCAGACGACACCCAGGATACCGGCGCGACCGACACCGCCCGCCCACCTCTCTCGCCCCGCGGAGCGCGGCCGCGCGCGCGCGTCGTCGGCGTGCCCACCTGGGATGCTGGGCCGGAGCGGGCGTCCTCTCGCCTGCCGGGACCAGGGAGCCCCGTGGGAACGGAACGCGAGATCACCGGCTCCGTCGAGCTCTGCCTCCCGGACGGCCGGCTGAACCCGGACGCCGTCGGGTGGTCACGCCGACCGCTGCACGGGACGCGTCTGCCGAGGTCGCTGCGGCACGGCTGGGGCCGCACCAAGCGCTGGGAGTACTGGGGCGTCGTCACCCCGACGCACGTGGTCACCCTCACCGTGGCCCACCTCGACTACGCGGCACAGCACCAGGTCTGGGTGCTGGACCGGCGCACCGACGAGGAGATCGACACGACCGCCGTGGTGCCGTTCGGTGCGGGCTGCCGGCTCCCGGACAGCAACGGGACCGGTCCGTCCCGCGCTCACGCACGCGGGCTGGACGTCGCGATCGACGAGGGTGACCGACGGACCCGCCTCCGGGCCCGGACCTCGCGCGTCGAGGTGGACGTCGTCGTCGAGGTGCCCGACGGTCACGAGTCGCTGGGCGTCGTCGTGCCGTGGAGCGACACCCGGTACCAGTACACGCTCAAGGACGTCGCGCGACCGGCGTCCGGGCACGTGGTCGTCGACGGGATGCGCCACGACGTCCCCGTCGGCGGGACGTGGGCCGTGCTCGACCACGGGCGCGGTCGGTGGCCGTACTCGATGCGCTGGAACTGGGGCGCGGGCAGCGGGGTCGTCGACGGCCGCACCGTCGGGGTGCAGGTCGGCGGAGCGTGGACGGACGGCACCGGCTCGACCGAGAACGCCCTGCTGCTCGACGGTCGGCTGCACAAGAACGGCGACGAGCTCGTCTGGGAGTACGACCGCGCCGACTGGCTGACCCCGTGGCGCGTGCACGACGCGGACCGCGCACGGGTGGACCTCACCTTCACGCCGTTCCACGAGCGCGCCGCGCGGACGAACCTGCTGGTCGTCGCGAGCGAGACCCACCAGTGCTTCGGCACGTGGACGGGCTGGATGGCGGATGACGCGGGCGCGCGGATCTCCGTCGACGGTGCTGTCGGCTGGGCCGAGGAGGCCCGCAACCGCTGGTGACCCGGCTCCTGCCGGGCGGAGCGTTCCCCGCGCACCGTCGGGTGGTGGCGGGCGGGTTGTCCACAGCCTGGGACATTGGGCCGATGCGCGGTCCCGCATGGTTGGTAGGTTCCGATCGGACAAACCGGACAGCGGGCACACAGTGGGCGCACAGGGGTGCACAGGGGTGCACGGTGGCGCACAGTGGCGCGCAGTGGCAGACGGGGGGCACGGTGGGACTGATCGCGCGACGACGACACGGCTGGGTGGCCAGGACCTCCGTGGGAGCCGTGGCCCTCGGGGCCGGCCTCGCACTGACCGCGTGCACCGCGACGGCGCGACCGACGCCGACCGCGAGCGCGAGTCCGACGGGTCCACCCAGCGCGACACCGTCTCCGGGTGCCCGCCCGACGCGCCCGGCGCCGACCCGCCCGGCCGCGATGGCCACGATGGACGGCGACGGGGCGGCCGCCGCCGCGGTGTACTTCATCGAGCTCTACGGGTACGTGCTCCAGACCGGCGACCTCACCGAATGGAACGCGATGAGCTTTCCGGACTGCCAGTTCTGCGAGTCGACGGCGCAGTACGTGCAGTCCGTGTACTCGGCCGGAGGCTCCTTCGTCGGCGGCGACATCACCGCCGAGGTCGTCACCGTCCACGAGCTCGACGGCTTCATCGGGGGATACCCGGTCGACCTGCGGACCACCCAGGCCGCGACCAAGGAACGCGACGCAACCGGAGCCTCGACGTCCTCGATGGAAGAGGAGACGAACACGGCGAGGTTCGCAACCGTCTACTACAAGGGGTCGTGGACGATCGCCGCCGTCACGCGCCTCGTCGGTGCTCCATGACCCCGCGGCCGGCGAGCCTCACAGCGATTGCCGCACTCGTGCTGATGTGTGCGGTTCCATCCGCTCAAGCGTCCGACGGGAACGGAAAGACGCCCCCGGTCGACGCCTATGCACGCTCCGGGTCGGTCGAGGTCTCCGCAACGGCGGGCACCGCGGATGCCCCCACCCGTAAGGCGACCGGCCCTGATCGTGACGTCAACTGGCGCCGGGCGGCCATGGTCGTGTGCACGGACAACCAGGGCACCGACGTGCCGCTGCACGATCCGGACTTCGTCTGCACGGGCGGACCCACCTTCCCCGCACCCCACACCTGCCCGCCCGGCCAACGCTCCCTCGACGCCCTGTACCGCCAGGTCCGCGACCCCTCCCGACCCGGCGGCTGGTCCCAGTGGCAGCACGTCGCCGACGCCACCTGCGTGGACGACCCCGACCTCACCGACACCCTCGCCACCGAGCTCAAGAACCTGCCCCTGGCCCCCTCACCCGCCTCGATCCCCCCGAACGGGTGGGTCATGGTCAACATGGACACCGTCGTGTACACGACCCTGGACCCACAGACCCTGCACACGACCGTCCTGGGACAACCCGTCACCATCAACGCCCGACCGATCAGGTTCACCTGGGACTTCGCAGACGGCTCCGCACCGCTCGTCACCACCGACCCCGGCCAACCCTTCCCCCACCAGACCGTGGCCCACCAGTACCGGCGCGCCGGCACCTACCCGATCACCCTGACGACCACCTGGGTCGCCGACTACCAGGTCACCGGCACCAACACCTGGGAACCCGTCCCCGGCACCGCCACCACGACCACCACCACCGGACCCCTCGCCGTCCACACCGCCCGATCCCACCTCGTCGACGGTCCCCTCCGCTGACCGGCAGGGCTCAGGTCGTGCGGGACCTCTCGGGAACGGAGGTTGTGCCTGCGGCGCGTTGACTGCGGTAGTACGCGCGGGCCTCGTCCTGACGCTCACGCTCGATGCCGGTCGCGATCGTGGCGCGCACGGCTTCCGGCGCGTAGCCGAACGCCTCCACGAGGTCCTGGGCGTGCGGGCGCAGGCGGGTGAGCAGGCGGTCGACGTAGGACGTCACGGTTCGCGCGCGCCCGGCGGAGAGCCGGCCGTGGATGAGGTACCAGGACAGGTTCCGCTCGATCAGCGTCAGGCCGAACAGGTCGCGCAACCAGCCGAGCACGCGAGCCGTCCCGGGGTCCTCGACGGTCGCGAGCGCCGCCGTGAACGCGTCCCACTGGACGAGCTCGGCGTGCGCGCGGGCCGTCTCGATCAGCACGTGCTGGTGCCGGTTGAAGAGCGCAGCGGCGTCCGCACGCGACGCCCTCGTCGCCGGCCGCAGCGCGGCCGCGAGCTCCGCGACCATCGAGTCGACGCGGTCGGACAGCAGCTCGCGCTGAGCCTCGGCGCCACGCAGCTGCCCGACGGACCGACGCGCGTCTCCCTGGTCGGCGAGGGTCTGGAGCGCACGCTGCAGCGGCGTGCGATGCAGCGCGGCGTCGGCAGCCCGCGTCGCGATGTACCGCGCGATGCCCCCGGCATCGACGTCCGTGAACTCGCGCCCGTAGTCCGCGAGCAGACGCTTGGCGACGAGCTGCAGGAGCACCGTGTTGTCGCCCTCGAACGTGACGTACACGTCGAGGTCGGCCCGCAGCGACGTCAGGCGGTTCTCGACCATGAAGCCTGCGCCGCCGCACGCCTCCCGGGCCGTCTGCAAGGTGGTGAGCGCGTGCCAGGTGGACATCGGCTTGAGGGCGGCCGCGAGCGTCTCGAGATCCTGGCGATCGGCGTCGGTGTCGGTCCGGCCCGAGAACACCGAGTCGAACAGCTCGAGCAGACGCTCGTGCGCGAACGCACCCGCATAGGTCTCCGCGAGCAGCGGGAGCAGCCGCCGCTGGTGCTGCTGGTAGTCGAGCAGCACGGTCTCCTCGGCGTCGGAGCCGCCCGCGAACTGGCGACGCTGATTGCCGTAGGTGACGGCCGTGACCAGCGCGATCTTCGCCGCGTTGTTCGCCGCGCCGTCGAGCGAGACGCGGCCCTGCACCAGGGTGCCGAGCATCGTGAAGAAGCGCCGGCCCGAGCTGGCGATCGGCGACGTGTACGTGCCGTCCTCGGCCACGTCGCCGTACCGGTTGAGGAGGTTCTCGCGAGGCACCCGCACGTGGCCGAAGCACAGCTGGCCGTTGTCGATGCCGTTGAGCCCACCCTTCAGACCGTCGTCCTTGCCGCTCACGCCGGGCAGGAACTCCATCGTCTGCGGGTCCCGCAGCGGGACGTAGAGCGCGTGCACGCCGTGGTCGACGCCCCGCGTGACGAGCTGGGCGAACACCACCGCCGCGGTGCCGTGCTTCGCCGCGTTGCCCAGGTACTCCTTCCACGCACCGCGGAACGGCGTGTGGATCACGAACTCGCGCGTCGCGACGTCGTAGGTGGCGGTCGTCGCGATCGAGGCGACGTCCGATCCGTGCCCGACCTCCGTCATCGCGAACGCGCCCGGCACGGCGACCGACATCGCATCGGGGAGCAGCCGCTCGTGATGCGGGGCGGTCCCGAGGTGCATGATCGCCGACGCGAACAGACCCCACTGGACCCCGGCCTTGATCTGCAGGGACGGGTCCGCGGCGACGAGCTCCTCGAACCGCGCCAGGCTCGCGCCGTGCTGGTCGGAGCCGCCGAGGGCGGTCGGGAAGGCGCGCAGGACGTCGCCCTCGGCCGCCAGCGTCATCAGCTGGCCCAGGACACGTTCCCGGTGCTCGGCCATCGTGAGGCCCTCGATCCGGGCGAACCGCGGGTCGCCCGCGAGGGTCCGCGCGGCGAGACGCATCTCCGCCCAGCGGCCGAGCAGCAGGGTCGCGAGAGAGTCGACGTCGACGACGGGTTCGAGGGCGGGGGCGGCGGGGGTCGGGCGTTCGGTGGTCGCGGTCATGGGATCTCCTGGCGGCGGGCGGATGCGGTGCGGGACGGGAAGTCGGGCGGATGCGGTGCGGGACGGGCGGTGGGTGTCGATCGGGGTACGGCGCGGTGCGTCTGAGGCCGTG
>DATKTF010000235.1:0-3336 GCA_035531255.1 Cellulomonadaceae bacterium | reverse complement strand
AGGTTCGGGAGGTTGAGGTTCTGCCGGAAGAACAGGTAGCCGACCACGACCGGAACCGCGAACGTGGCCATCTGGACCAGGCCCACGAGGAACAGCGAGACGACCTTCCCGACGATCAGCGTCGTCGGGTTCATGGTCGTGAGGATCATCTCGGTGACCCGGTTCTCCTTCTCCTCGAGCGTGCTGTTCAGCATCTGGTTCCCGAGCAGGATGATGCTGACGTAGAAGATCAGCAGGAAGAGCAACGGGGGGATGACGCCGTTGAGACCGCTCGTCAGCTGACCCGCCTTGTACATCTCCTCGGTCATGGACACGTTGCCCTGCGCCACCGCGCTGAGCTCCGGCGACCCGATCTTCTGCTGCGCGGCCGTGACGAGGATCTGCCGCGCCACCGCGCTGTACTTGCCGTTCCCGAACACGCCGGAGTCCACGCCGTACACGTGGACGGGTTCGGTCGCGGGGTTCGCGGGGAAGGCGAAGTACGCCTGCACCGTGCCGGCCTTGACGTCGGCGATCGCCTGGGGACCGTCGGAGGCCTTCGTCCCACCGAACTCGGCGGCGACGGCGTCGGTGACGAGGCCGGACGCGTCCGTGTACGTGAAGGAGAACTGCGCATTCTTCTGGGCCTGGCTCGTCTGGTCGGTGCTCTGGTTGCTGAGGAGGACGACCGTGAACAGCAGCGCCACGGCGAGCGGGACGGCCAAGGACGCGACCCAGAAGCGCCGCTTCGTCACGACGCGCAGGAACTCGAAGGCGACGACGGTGCGGAGGTTGTGCTGCGACATGGTCAGGCCTCCGCGAGCTCGTGCTGGTCGCCGTACACCCGGATGAAGATCTCCTCGAGAGAGGTCCGCTCGGTCGTGAAGCTGCTCACGGCCACACCCGCGGTCACCAGCTCGCGCAGGATCTCTGCCGCGTCGGCGCCAGGCCGTGGCGCGAGGTCGGCGGATCGGCCGTCCGTCGCGACGACGTCGTAGAGCTCGGAGGCGGGCAACGTCCCCGTGAAGTGCAACCGGGTCGTGGTCGCGCCGAAGGTGTCCTGGACGTCCTCGACCGTGCCGTACGCCGCGGCGACCCCGTCCTTGAGGAGGATGACCCGGTCGCAGAGACGCTCGACCTCGTCCATCTGGTGGGTCACCATGATGACGGTCGAGCCGGCGAGCTTCTGCTCGTCGATGATGTCCATCAGGAGACGGCGGTTGACCGGGTCGAACCCTTGCGTCGGCTCGTCGAGGATCAGCAGCTCCGGCTCGTTCATGATCGTCACGCCGAGCTGGATCTTCTGCTGCTGGCCGCCGGAGAGCTTGTCCAACCGCGTGGCGGCCTTGTCGGCCAGGCCGACCCGGTCGAGGTAGGCGCGGGACCACGACACCGCCCCGGTGCGGCTCAGGCCCTTGAGCCGTCCGAAGTACTCCATGACGTCCAGGACGGACTCCTTCTTGTAGAGCCCGCGCTCCTCCGGGAGGTACCCGAGGCGGGCCCCGTCGCGCGGCTCGAAGACCTTCCCGTCGATGTGCAGGACACCACCGGTCGGCTGGTAGATGCCCAGCAGCGCGCGGAGGGTCGTCGTCTTCCCGGAGCCGTTGCTACCGAGGAATCCGAAGGTCTCGCCCGCGTGCACGTCGAAGGACAGGTCGCGGACGACCGTCTTGTCGCCGAAGTCCATGCGGAAGTTGGTGATGTGCACCAGCGGCTCAGCCACTGAAGCCTCCGTTCGCGGTGTTCTCTCGGACGCGGTGCTCTCTCGGACGAGTGGCGGCACGACGCGACCGCGGTCGAGCCTACTGCGGCGGGCCGTTCCCGCACGGGGACCTCCCGACCGGCCGGCACCGCACACCGCCCGGCCGGCACCGCGCACCGCGCACCGCGCACCGCTCAGATCGTCGCGGGCTCGACGTCCCCCGCGCCCGTCGCCGCACGCTCCTGGCGGATCGCCGGCAGGTACAGCGCGGCGCCGACGATGCTGAACGCACCCGCCACGACGATGCCGACCGCCGTGCTGGTGTGCTCGGCCAGCGGTCCGAGTGCCAGCAGGCCGATCGAGAACGACGCACCGCCGACCATCGAGTTCATCGAGAGCACCGTCGTCCGGTTGCGCGCCGCGGCCTGACGGTGCAGCAGGGCGCCGTGCACCGGCCCGCCGGAGCCGTGCAGCGTGTAGGTGAGCAGGAACGCCACGACGAGCCCGACGGGTCCGGTCGCGAGTCCCATGCCCACGACGAACGCACCGTTCAGCAGCCGCGCGAGCAGAGCGGTCCACCCGACCCCGATGCGCTTGCTCGCGAGACCCGCCCCGGCCGAGCCGAGTGCGAACAGCCCCCAGGCCACCGCCGAGATCGGGCCCATCAGAGCGCCCGCGTGCGCCTCGCCGCCCGCGAGCTCCGAGAGCCGCACCGGCATGAAGATCTCGAACGCGATCATGGCGACCGACCAGAACACCTCGACGAGCACGAGGCTCCGCAGCACGGTCGACGCCGCAAGAGTGCGGAGCCCGTCGAGCACGACGCGTGGGGCCTCGCGCGCCGACGTCAACGCGCGACCGAGACCTGTGGAGTCGAGATGGCTGCGGTCCTCCCGCATGAGCACCGCGATCATCGCGATGTTGACCGCGTAGAACCCCAGGGCCGTCCAGTACGGGAGCTCGAGCGCCGTCATCGCGTGGACGGGGTGCCAGGCGATCAGCGCACCGGAGACCAGGGCCCCGATGGCGATCGAGACCCCGAGCACGGTCCCGGCGCTCGCCAGGTTGAGCTCGACGTTCACGTGCGGGTCGTCCGCCTGCGCGGTGTCGACGTACCAGGCCTCCAACGGCCCCGAGTCGAGCGCGCGGAACACGCCCATGATGACCAGCGCGACGACGAACGCGGTGAACGTGTGCGCCGTGACGTACACCAGGCCCGCCACGAGCGCGAGGGCCGCGGCCGTGATCAGCACCGGTCGCCGTCCGAGGGCATCGGCGAAGCCGCCGGTCGGCAGCTCGAGCCCGAGCACGACGAAGCCCTGCACGGCGAAGATCACACCGACCTCCGCGAGGCTCATGCCCCGCTCCACCGCGAGCAGCGTGGAGACCCCGACGGTCAGACCGACCGGGAACCACCGGGTGAAGGTCAGGACCAGCAGGGTGCGACGCGCTGACGCCGCAGTGGTCCGCTCAGTCACGGGTGGTGGTCCCTTCACGCAAGTCAGGAGGACCGTCGGCGCCACGATCGCGAGCGCGGCGTCGGGGTCCCCCTGACCGACGTCGACGTGGTGCTGCGGGATGGTCCGGGTTCCCCCGGAGGCCCGTGGCCTGCTCGTCTGTGGTGATCGGGACAGTGTGCCGCAGGGTGGCGACGT
>DATKTF010000234.1:0-8579 GCA_035531255.1 Cellulomonadaceae bacterium | reverse complement strand
TGGCCGCGCTCTTCGACGAGCTGGCGACCGCCGAAGCCCTGCAGCGCGACGCCTTCCTCGCCGAGGGCTGATCCCCGCCATCCTCGACAACGACGTCTCGGTCACGAAGGGGGGTCTGTCCACCGGACGGGAAGACCGTGCGACACGGGGCATCCCGCCGGGCGAGCCCCAGTGGCAGGTCCACCACGGTGGAGTCGTCGCGCGTGGTCACCTGGGCCTGGCGGGTGGCCAGGAGCTCGCCCCAGTGCTGGACCACCCGCGCGCGGGGCGACTCCATCGGTCCACGCGGCAGGATCTCGGGCATCGTGGGGGGTGAAGTCCCGTGCGACGATCTCCCAGCGGCCGGCGAGAAGGTCGGTGACCAGGCTTGCTGTCAGTTCGACGGCGTCCTCGACCGGCGGCCCGCGGTTCGGCTCCGCCTCGAGAAGGGCGTCGGCGCTCGACGGCCGATCGCGTCGAGGGACCTCGGGCCCACGACGGCGCTCTCGCACCGGTGGACGATGAACCTTCAACCAGCCGGGAGACGAAGGGGTGTGCCGTGCGCGTCTTGGTGGCGGTGGCCTCGCGACACGGTGGCACGCAGGAGATCGGCTCGGTGGTCGCCGACGCGCTGCGAGCGGCCGGGCACGACGTCGAGGAGCACGACCCTGCCGACGTCGCCCTGATCGAACCGTTCGGGGCCGTGGTCCTCGGATCGGCCGTGTACAACGGGCGCTGGCTCCCTGAGGCGCGGGAGCTCGCCCAGCGCGCGGCCACCCCCTTGTCCCGCCGACCGGGCTGGTTGTTCTCCTCGGGACTGGCCACCTTGCCGGCGTCGGCGGCGAACTCTCCGATCGAGATGCGGGACCTGACCGAGCGCCTCGCCGCGCGGGGACACCGGAAGTTCGCCGGTCGGCTCGATCGCACCGTGCTGTCCTTCGCCGAGCGGACAATCATCGCGGCGGCGCGAGGACGCGACGGCGACTATCGCGATCTCGACGCCGTTCGCGCCTGGGGGGACGCGATCGCGGCGGAGCTCGACTCGGCGTGCGAGCCGCCGGGCACGAGCATCGGCGCTCAGGGCCGCCGCGGCGGCGACGTCTGAGGCGCGTCGATGGGTCCGGTGCGGACATCGTCGGCGCCGCTGACCCCTGGTCCCGCTCGGACGGGAGCAACGCTACGGCCGCGAGGCGACGGATCCGCGGGTGCGCAGCGGCATGCCAACGCGGTGCACCACCGGCCGGGCAGCGGTCGGCACGTTGTCGTCGGCGATGAGCTCGACGAGCAGCTCGACGGCCCGTCGTCCGAGGTCGTGGTGGGGGATCGCGAACGTGGTCAGGCCCGGGCGCAGCCAGTCGGCGAGCGGGTTGTCGTCGAACGAGACGATCGACGCGTCGGTGGGCACCGAGAGCCCTGCCTCCTGGAGCGCCTGGTAGGCGCCGAACGCGAGGCGGTCGTTGAGCGTGATGATCGCGTCGCCGTCGGTCCACCGATCGATCAGGCTGCGCGTCGCCTGCCAGCCGTCCGGCGGCAACCACTCGGTGAGCAGGTGTCCGCTCGCCAGCTCGAGTCCGGCGTCGTGGAGCGTCTCCCGGATCCCGGCCAGGCGTTCGACGCCCGCGACGGTGCCGGGCGGGACGTCGTCGGGCCCCGGGCCGGCGCCGACGAGGTGGATCGAGCGGTGTCCGGCGTCCAGCAGGAGCTGTGCCGCCGCGCGACCGGCGGAGAGCTCGTCCGGGATGACGGCCGAGATCGACGAGGTGCGTTGCTGCGGCAGGGCGTTGAGCAGGATCGCGGGGACCTGGTCGAGCCCGGAGGGCACGTGCCGGGTCCGGGTGAACATCGAGGCGAGGATGATGCCGTCCACCTGACGGTCCAGCATCGCGTCGAGCAGGCGCCGCTCGAGCTTCGGATCGCCCTCGGTCTCGCCGATGAAGAGCATGAAGCCGTGCTGGCGGGCGATCTCGAGAGCGCCCTTGATCATGTCGCCGGCGAGCTGGGACGTCGCGACGGTGTCGGAGACGAATCCGAGGGTGCGGCTCGAGCCGTTCCGCAGCCCGATCGAGACGATGTTCGGTCGGTAGCCGAGGGCGTCGGACGCCTCGCGCACCCGTTGCTGCACCGTGGTCGAGATGCGCAGCTCGTCGCCCCGCCCCGACAGCACCAGCGAGGCCGTCGTCGGTGAGACCTCGGCGGCTCGCGCGACGTCCGCGAGGGTCACTCTCTTCCGGCCCAACTCAGCTCCTCGTGTCAGGCGCATCGTAGTGGCCGCTCGGAACGGGCGGAGTGCGGTGCGCTGGTCGCTCGCCGGGCACGCCGCATCGCGCCGACGGCGAGAGCCCGGCGGCGGCGCCGGCGCTTGACAGCATGGCGATCCTGCGGCAGTTTAGCCGTGCTGAGCCGATTTAGCACCCGTTCGGCGCGAACCTCGGCGCCCGACGACCTTGACTCGCTCGACGAAGGGAGACACCGGTGTCTCGACCTGGATTCGCTCAACGAACGGCCCTCACCGCGACCGTGCTCGTGGGGAGCGTGCTGGCCCTCGCAGCCTGCAGCAGCCCCGGCGGCGTCGCCGCCACCTCGACCGCCGCGTCGACCACCTCGGCGACCTTCGCGGGGGGTGCACCGACGTGTGGCACGGCGCCCGTCACCCTCAGTGCGTACATCGAGACCGGCTTCCCGCTGCCGAAGGACCTCACCGACGAGTTCACCAAGCAGTACCCGAACGTCACGTTCAACATCCGCGAGGACCAGTTCGCGGTCATCACCTCGAACGCGCCGCGAGTCCTCGTGGACGACCCGCCGGACCTCATGCGGCTTCCCCAGGTGTCCGGGCTCGTGAAGGACGGCCTGCTGCTCAATCTGGACCCGTACGCCAAGGCCTTCGGCTGGGACACGTGGCCGGCCTCGCAGCTCGAACAGATGCGGGTGGACTCGAGCGGTCGCCGCGGTGACGGTCCGCTCTACGCCATGGGTCTCAACTTCTCGATGACCGGCGTGTTCTACAACAAGGATCTCGCCGCGAAGTTCGGCATGACGTCGGCGCCGACCACCCTGGCCGAGCTCGACGCCGACCTGAAGAAGGCCAAGGAAGCAGGCCTCACCCCCGCGGCGCAGTTCAACGGCGGGGCGACCGGCGGGCTCGCGTTCCCGCTGCAGGGCCTCATGGCCGCCTACGGTGACGCGTCGGCCATCAATGCCTGGATCTACCAGAAGCCGGGCGCCACGATCGACACCCCGACCAACCTGCAGGCCGCCGAGCACCTGAAGTCCTGGATCGACGCCGGCTACTTCGCCAGCGACATCAACTCGATCGACTACGCGACGATGATGAGCCGGTTCATCGACGGCAAGAGCGTGTTCATCTTCGACGGCGACTGGGAGTCGGGGAACCTCGACGCGAAGATGGCCGGCAAGGTGGGCTTCTTCCTGATGCCCCCGGCCACGGCCGGTGGCAAGTTCGGAGCCATGTCGGCGCCACTCACCTACGGGATCTCGGCCAACGCCAAGCACCCGGACTGCGCAGCCTTCTTCCTCAACTGGGTGGCGACGAACCAGAAGGCCCGGACGATCGACGTCCAGGTCGGCGGATCGCACCCGATGGGTCCGGCCGACGCGTTCATGCCGAGCGTCGACGCCAGCACCGTGACGGCGCAGACCCTCGCCGCAGGGGCCCAGATCGGCGCCGACAACGGCGCGATGGACTTCATCGCGAACGCCACCGGAGCCATCTACGCCAAGAGCTGGACGCCGAACCTGCAGAAGATGGTGGCCGGGCAGCTCGACGCGAAGGGCCTTCTGTCCGCCGTCCAGGCGGACTACCAGAGCGAGATCGGTGGCTGAGGAACAACCATGCACAAGCGGTCGACAGTGATTCCCGCTCGCCGCGAGGAAGACGCAGTCGCTCGATTCACCACGGAGAGCAGGCGCCGCGCACTCAGCGCGCGGCGCCTGCGCCGCGGCGGGCTGGCGCTGGCCCTCGTGGCACCGGCAGCCGTGGCATACGCGATCTTCGTTCTCCGGCCGATCGCGATGACGGTGCAGTACTCGTTCTACAAGTGGGACGGCATCACCCCCTCTACCTGGGTGGGCCTGGCCAACTACGTCGAGATCTTCCACAACCCGGAGCTCTCCGGCTCGATCGTGAACGCCTTCGAGCTGATCGTCTTCTTCAGCTTCTTCCCGGTGGCGCTCGGACTGTTCACGGCGAACGCGATCCGCGGGTTCGCCACGAGCCGGCTCGCCGTCGTCTCGCAGACCGTGCTGTTCCTGCCGCAGATCATCCCGCTCGTCGCGGCGGGCATCATGTGGAGCTGGCAGCTGTCCACCGACGGTCTGGTCAACCAGCTCCTGCGGCTCGTGGGGCTCGGCGGGGTCGCTCGCGCCTGGCTCGGTGACTTCACCACCGCACTTCCGGCCGTCGGGGTCATTGGCGCCTGGGTGCTGTTCGGTCTGTGCATGCTGCTGCTGCTCGCGGGGATGACCAAGATCGACCCGTCGCTCTACGAGGCGGCCCGTGTCGACGGCGCCGGTCCGGTCCGGGAGTTCTTCTCCATCACGCTGCCGAGCCTGCGGCAGGAGATCGTCGTGTGCCTCACCGTGACCGTGATCGCCGCGCTCGCGAGCTTCGACATCGTCTACATCGCGACGCAGGGCGGCCCGGGCAACAGGACGCTCGTCCCCGGTCTGGAGATCTACTACCTGGCTTTCTTCCAGCGTGAGGTCGGCATGGCGTCGGCGCTCGCCGTGGCGCTCATGGTGCTCGTCCTGGCGGTCGTGCTCCCCCTGCAACGGATCAACCGGGAAGGTGCATCGTGATCGTCTCCCGCCGCGAGGAGTGGCTCGGTCGCATCCTCCTCGTCCTGCTCATGCTCGTGACCGTCATGCCGTTCGTCAGCCTGTTTGCGACCGCGCTGCATAAGTCGGGAACGTATCCCTCCGGGCTGTCGTGGCCCGCGACGCCGCACTGGTCCAACTTCCTCGAGGCCTTCAATGCTGCCGACATGGGCCACCTGCTGTGGTCGAGCGTGCTCATCGAGATCGGCGTCGTCCCGGTCTCGATGCTGATCAGCACCCTCGCGGGGTTCGCCCTGGGACACCTGCGGCCGCCCGGGGGTCGGGCCGTGTTCATCGGGTTCCTGCTCGGCCTGACGCTGCCGTTCGAGGGCATCATCATCCCGCTGTACTACCAGATGCGGGACTTCGGGCTGCTGAACACGCGTTGGGCGATCATCCTGCCGCTCATCGGGCTCTACATGCCGTTCGCGGTGTACTGGATGCGCGCGCACTTCATCACCATGCCCGACGACATCTCGGAAGCCGCCCGCATCGACGGGGCGACCACCTGGCAGCTGTTCTGGCGGATCCACGTGCCGCTGTCGATGCCGGCGCTGTCGTCGCTGGCGATCCTGCTGTTCCTGTGGACCTGGAACCAGTTCCTGCTCGCGGTCGTCCTCGTGTCCGATCCCCTGCAACGCACCATGGCAGGAGCGCTGGGCGCGTTCCAGGGCCAGTGGGGCACGGACATCCCGTTGCTGTGCGCGGGGTCGCTGCTCATCCTGACGCCGACCCTCATCATCTTCCTGGTGTTCCAGCGTCGGTTCGTCTCCGCCCTCTTGCAGGGATCGCTCAAGGGATGACGACCACGCCATCGCGACCACCCTTCGATCCCGAGATCGCGGCAGCACTCACGGCACTGGGTGACGAGGTCGTCACGGGCCTCGCGCCGGACGAGATCGACGAGCTGCGCCGCCGGGTCCAACCCCCGGACCCGGCGGCGCTCACCTTGGGCGGCACCTACACCGTGACCTCCTACCGGGTGCCGGTCGCCTGGGACGCGTCCGAGGCGACGCTCGTCCTGGTCCGGCCGCGGGCACACCCCGGTCCGGTGCCCGTGCTCTACCACCTGCACGGCGGCGGGATGGTCACGGGTTCCGCCCACGACGACCTCCCCTGGCTCCTCGAGCTGGCTGCGCAGACCGGGACCGCGGTCGCCGCCGTCGAGTACCGGCTTGCGCCCGAGTGGCAGTACCCCGCGGCCGTCGAGGACGGTTACGCCGGACTCGGCTGGCTCGCCGGGCACGGCGCCGAGCACGGGATCGACCCGAGCCGCATCGTCGTCTGCGGCGTGAGCGCAGGTGGTGGGCTCGCCGCCGCGATCGCGCTCCTCGCGCGGGACCGAGGCGGGCCGCACCTCGCGGGTCAGCTGCTGATCTACCCGATGCTCGACGACCGCAACGACACTGCGTCGGCGGTCCAGATGGCCGGCGTGGGCGCCTGGGACCGTGCCGCCAACGGGACGGGGTGGGGGGCGTACCTCGGCGACCGTGCCGGGGGTCCCGACGTTCCCGGGTACGCCGCTCCCGCCCGGGTCGAGGACCTCGCCGGTCTTCCGCCGACCTTCCTCGACGTCGGGTCCGCCGAGACCTTCCGCGACGAGGACGTGGCCTACGCCTCGCGGCTGTGGGCGTGCGGAGGGGACGCGGAGCTGCACGTGTGGCCCGGCGGCTGCCACGGCTTCGACCTCCTCGTCCCCGGGGCGAGCATGTCGCGGGATGCGCGTGCCGCTCGGGTGCGCTGGCTGACCCGCATCCTCACCAGGGCGGTCGGCTCGCCGCCGTCTCCCGTCGCGGCCTCGGACGTCGTGCCCGTGCCCACCTCCTGACCGACCCCGCGCGTCGACCGTTCTGTGCCCGAAGCAACCTGAAGCAACCAGAAGCGACCCGAAGCAGAGGACTCCCATGCCCCAGCACTCCTCGGTGCCTCGCACCGGACCCCACCTGATCGCCTATGCCGACCGTCTCGGCGGAGACGTCCGCGCGCTCGGCGCCCTGCTCGACGGGCCGCTCGCGGGCGCGTTCGACGGCGTGCACGTGCTGCCGTTCTACGACCCGTACGACGGCGCCGACGCGGGCTTCGACCCACGCGACCACACGGCGGTCGATCCGCGGCTCGGGTCGTGGGACGACGTCCGTGCGCTGAGCGCGGACCGCACCGTCATGGCCGACGTCATCGTCAACCACATGTCGGCCGCGTCCGCGCGGTTCGCCGACGTCAGGGCGCGCGGCGAAGACTCACCGTGGGCCGGGATGTTCCTCACGCTGTCGTCCGTCTTCCCCGACGGTGCCACCGAGGCCGACCTCGCCCGGATCTACCGGCCGCGCCCGGGCCTCCCGTTCACGGCCATGACGCTCGGCGGGGAGCGGCACCTGGTGTGGACGACGTTCACGCCGGACCAGGTCGACCTCGACGTGCGCAGCCCGATCGCCTGGGACTACCTGACGTCCGTCATCGACGCGCTCACGTCGGCGGGGGTGCGGATCCTGCGTCTCGACGCGGTCGGGTACACCGGCAAGGAGCCGGGCACCGACTGCTTCATGACGGCGTCCTCGCACGCTCTCACCGCGCGGATCTGCGAGCACGCGCACGCACGCGGGGCGCAGGTGCTCGTCGAGGTCCATGGCCACTACCAGCAGCAGATCGAGATCGCGCGGAACGTGGACCTCGTCTACGACTTCGCCCTGCCGCCGCTTCTCCTGCACGCGTTGACGGCGGCGGACCTCGAACCGCTGGGTCGCTGGCTCGCGCTGCGGCCGGGCAGCTGCGTCACGGTGCTGGACACGCACGACGGCATCGGGGTGGTCGACGTCGGCTCGAGCGACCTGGTCCCGGGCGTTCCCGGGCTGATGGCACCCGAGCAGATCGACGCCCTGGTCGAGACGATCCACGTCAACAGCCGCGGCACCAGTCGGCAGGCGACGGGAGCGGCCGCCTCGAACCTCGACCTGTACCAGGTGAACTGCACGTACTACGAGGCGCTGGCTCGCGACGACCGTCGGTACCTGCTCGCGCGGGTCCTCCAGCTGTTCGTCCCGGGCATCCCGCAGGTGTACTACGTGGGCCTGCTGGCCGGTGGCAACGACATGGACCTGCTGCAGACGACTGGCGTCGGACGCGACGTCAACCGGCACCGGTACACCCCGGACGAGGTCGAGCGGGACCTCGGCAGGCCCGTCGTCCGTGCGCTGCTCACGGCGTTGCGGGTCCGGCGTGCGCACCCGGCCTTCGGCGGGGAGTTCTCGTGGGCGATCGACGGCACCCGCGCCGAGCTCGCGTGGAGAGACGCCGAGCATCGCGCCGAGCTCGTCCTCGACGTGAGCGATGCGGGATTCGAGGTCAGGGTCTCCGGGGGCGCCGGCATGGCGGTCGTCCTGTCCGATCGCTCGGTCTAGCGGGACGATCCGGTTGCGACGAGCACGATCGGGTGGCCGGTACCGCGAGGCTCCTGGAGCTCCTCGCCGCCGACCTGCCGGACGTCGTCCTCGTCGACGTGGCGCGTCCCACACCGCGTGGGCACACCCGACCCAGTATTTACGGAAAGTGTTGTAGTAAAGTCGACGTCGAGTCGTTGCGCCGGCGAGGCGCGCGCAGAGCGCGGCGGCCATCCCGCCGGGTCGTCTTCCGCGGCTCCGTCGTCAGGCGCGTGCAGGATCGCTGAGAGGGTGCGCGACATGGGTGATCCGCGAGTGGTCGTGGTCGGCGGCGGGTACGCCGGCGCCACGGTCGCGACGGAGCTGGATGCCGTGGCCGACGTGACGCTG
>DATKTF010000233.1:0-2455 GCA_035531255.1 Cellulomonadaceae bacterium | reverse complement strand
ACCTTCGTGGCCCCGGAGGTAGACCACGGCGCCACCCTCGCTCGCAGCGGTGGCAAGGGCGGCATCGAGCTGCGGTCCGCAGTCGCACCGGGCCGAGGCGAACGCGTCCCCGGTCAAGCACTCCGAGTGCACGCGCACGATCGGGACACCGCTCGCGGAACGCTCGGAGACCATCGCGACGTGCTCCGAGCCCGTGCGCAGGTCACGATATCCGTGGATGCGAAACAGCCCGTGCCGCGTCGGGAGGTCCGCGGTTCCGGTCTCGTGGACGCGCGGGCGTGGCGTGGCACCGGGGAGCCCGTGCTCGGGCGCGTTCTCCCGGACCGGCAGGTCGCCGTGCGAGGTCCGCCACGCGATGAGGTCGGCGATGGTGAGGAGGACGAGACCGTTCTCCTGGGCGACCGCGGACGCCTCGCCCAGGCGCGTCATGGTGCCGTCGTCGTTCACGAGCTCGGCGATGGCGCCCACCGGTTCGAGCCCCGCGAGCCGGCACAGGTCGACCGCTGCCTCGGTGTGCCCCGACCGATGAAGGACTCCGCCGGGCACCGCCCGCAGCGGCAGCACGTGCCCGGGTCGGATGAGGTTCTCGGGACCGGAGGCGGGATCGGCCAGCACCCGCAGGGTGAAGGCGCGATCGGCCGCCGAGATTCCTGTCGTCACTCCGTGCGCGGCGTCCACCGTCACGGTATAGGCGGTCCGGCGTGGGTCCTGGCTCTGCGGGACCATGAGCGGGAGGTCGAGCGCGTCGGCGCGGGCCGCCGGCATCGGGGCGCACATGTACCCCGACGAGTGTCGAATCGTCCATGCCACCCACTCCGTGGTCGCGGACTGCGCCGCGAGGATCACATCGGCCTCGTTCTCGCGGTCCGGAGAGTCGGCGACGAGGATCGGTCGGCCCTGTCGGAGCGCGTCGAGCGCCTCCTCGACCGTTCCCGTGCGGATCGGCGTGGGTGCGGCGTCGGTGCCCGTCATCGTGCGGCCTGGCCTCTCTGGCTGTCGCTCTGGCTGTCCATCCGGCTGTCGGTCGGCCCGGAGGGCGCGTCGCCACCCGGCGCCGCGTGTCGGGGCGCACCCGCGGACGGGCTCGTCTCGAGGAGCCTCGCGACGTACTTGGCGAGCACGTCCACCTCGATGTTGACCGTGCTGCCCACCGTGAGACCGCCCAGGGTCGTCTCGCTCAAGGTCGTCGGGATGAGCGAGACGCCGAACGTGTCGCTCCCGACCGACGTGACCGTCAGCGACACACCGCTGACGGCCACCGAGCCCTTCTCGGCGACGTACCGCGCGAGCTCGATCGGGATCGCGATCTCGACCTCGTCCCAACGAGGACCCGGCGATCGCCGCGCGATCACGCCGACACCGTCCACGTGCCCCTGCACGACGTGCCCGCCGAGGCGCGCATCGGCTCGCACCGCGCGTTCGAGGTTCACCGGTGATCCTGGCACCAGGGCCCCGAGCGACGTGCGACGCAGCGTCTCCGGCATCACGTCCGCGGTGAACACCCCGATCTCGGGCAGGTCGGTCACGGTGAGGCACACGCCCGAGACGCAGATCGAGTCACCACGGTGGGCGTCCGACGTCACCAGCGGTCCTCGCAGCGTCAGTCGTGCGTCGCCGACCGTCCCCCCCGGACGGCTGATCTCGACGACCTGGCCGACCTCTTCGACGATCCCGGTGAACATCAGTTCTCCTCACGCTGGACGGTGCTGGACGACGCGGTTGCCGTTGACGACGCGGTGCTGCTCGATGCGGTGCTGCCCGATGCGGTGCTGCTGCCCGATACGGTGACAGCAGCCGCCGCGGGCGTGGCGACGAGCAGGACATCAGGTCCGAGCGGGAGAACGTGCTGCACGCTCAGGCGTACGGCGTCGGAGATCGTACCGACTCCGAGATCGAGGACGTTCGCCGGGCCGGAACCGAGAAGGATGGGCGCGACGTAGGCGTGAACCTCGTCGACGACGCCGGCCCGCAGGAACGCCGTCGCGAGCGTGGGACCGCCTTCGACGAGCAGGTGTCGCACCTCGCGGGCAGCCAGAGAGGACATGACCTCGTCGAGGTCGTGCGTGCGCAGCGCGATCAGCTCACCACCGGCACCGCGGAGCCGAGCACCTGCTGGGACCTCGGCGCGCCCGATCACGACACGCAGCGGCTGATGGCCGGCCAGCTCGCCGGAGGGAGTCCGTGAGGTCAGTGCCGGGTCGTCCGCCAGCATCGTGCCCGAGCCGATCGCGATCGCATCGACGCGTCCCCGCAGCAGGTGGGCGTGCGCGCGCGCCTCCGCGGAGGTGATCCACCTGCTCGTGCCGTCCGCCGCCGCCACGCGACCGTCCAGGCTGCTGGCGATCTTGAGGGTGACGAACGGGCGCCCGGAGCGGATCGCGTGCAACCAGACCCGCAGGAGCCGCTCTCCCTCCGGCCTCAGGTGACCACCGACAGCGTCGACACCGCGAGAACG
>DATKTF010000232.1:0-2167 GCA_035531255.1 Cellulomonadaceae bacterium | reverse complement strand
GCCTTCGTGTGCGCGCTCGCTCACGACCCCCTGGTCCTGGTGCTCGACGAGCCGACCTCCGGCGTCGACGCGCTCGCACGCGCCGCGCTGTGGGACACGATCCACGAGCAGGCCGAGAAGGGCGTCGGCGTGCTGGTGACGACGCACGCGATGCAGGAGGCTGCGCAGTGCGACCGGCTCCTGCTGATGTCCCGGGCCCGACTCGTCGCACAGGGCAGCGAGACCGACATCATCGGCTCGACCACCGCGGTCGCCGTGCGGACCGACGACTGGGCGCGCGCGTTCGCGGTGCTCATCGCGGCCGGTCAGCCGGCGATGCTCGCGGGGCGTGACGTGCGGGTCGCCGACGCCGACACCGGCCGTGTGCGCCAGGTCCTGTCCGACGCCGGCGTGAGGGCCCAGGTCGTCGCGGTACCGGCGACCATCGAAGAACGCATGCGCGTGCTCGCAGGACCCTGACGTCCCGGGCGGTCGTCGCCCGGAACCGCAGGGACCGAACGCCGTGGCGGCCTGGCGCAGAGGCGCGGGCCGATGGCACGCGATCGGGAGTCCTCACGGGAGAGGGGACTAAGGTCCCGTTACCGCACCGGCGTCGACCGTGCCCACAGGCGTCTGCACCGGAACGGCCCGCCATCCGAACGGAGAACTGATGCCCCTGCCGCGCCGTGTCGCCGTCCCCGCCCTGGTCGGGCTCGCGCTCGCGTTCGCCGCCGGGTGCACGAGCACGGCACCGACAGCCGCGTCCTCGACGCGAGCCGCCCCGTCGACCAGCCCGGCGACCACGGCGGTGCCGACGCCCACCGCGACACCCGTGGCCACGCCCACGCTCCGCGTGACCCCGCTCCCGGTCACCCTTCCCACCACGGTCTCCCGGCTCGTGGCGCTGCCCGCCGGCGACCGGATCCTGCTGCTCGGTGGCCTCGACTCCGGCACCACCACCACGGCCGCCATCCTGTCGGTCTCCCCGAGCACCGGCACGGTCACCACCGTCGGTCACCTCGCACAAGCCACGCACGATGCCGGTGGTGCGGTGCTCGGGGGCCGCGCGGTCGTCATCGGCGGTGGGATCTCGGCATCCACCTCCGCCGTGCAGGCCGTCGCGCTGACCGGTGGCGCAGCGTCGATCAGCGGTCACCTCCCGCAGGCCCGGTCGGACGACGCGGTGGCCTCCGACGCGACGACCGCCTACGTCGTCGGTGGCTACACCGGGAGCACCGCGCTGCCGGAGATCCTGGCCACGACCGACGGCGCGTCCTTCCGCGTGGTCGGGCACCTCGCGCTCACCGTCCGGTACCCGGCCGTGGTCGTCGTCGGGAGCACCCTGTGGGTCTTCGGGGGCGAGCACCTGGGCACGGCGACCGACGCCATCCAGCGCGTCGACCTCGCGACGGGCACGACCGTCGTCGCCGGGCACCTCCCGGGCCCGCTCGCCCACGCCGGAGCCACCGTCCTGGACGGCACGATCCTCGTGATCGGCGGCACGGACGGACGCACCCGCCACGGCACGATCGACCGGTTCGACCCGACGACGGTCACCCTGACCGCTGCCGGTGCCCTGCCGGTGCCGGTCTCCGACATGGCGATCGCCGTGCTGGCCGACGGCGCCTACGTCGTCGGCGGCGAGACCGCGGACGTCGGTGGCACGGTCACGTCGGTCGGCACGATCACGCGACTGCAGCTCACCCGTTGAACCGACGACCGCTCCCCCACCGCGGCCGGTCCGCTCACCAGAACCCGGGTGTCGCCTGCGTCGTGCCGACGGTGGCGGCGTACGAGTGCGGCGGGACGACGTCGATCCCGTCCGGGTTGTCGAGGTAGCCCGGCGTGCTGCCGGCGACGCCGGTGTGCCCGTACTGCCACACGATCCTGTTCTGAGCCGGGTCGATCACGATCACGCGGTGGTTGAAGTCGTCGTTGAGCATGATGTCGCCGTTGGGCAGCCCCTCGGCCAAGGACGGGTGGTTGAGCCTGCCCGCACCGCTGCTCGGGTTCCACCGCCAGAGCGCCTTGCCCGTCGCGTCGAAGATGACCGCCTGCCCCGGGTTGGTGTAGCCGACCGTGAGGTACTGCCCGGGCTTGTACTGGTTGGAGTCCGACGGGTACGTCACCGCGGGCACGTGCGTCGACCAGTACACGTGGCCGGTGCGGTCGATCTCGTCGACCCAGC
>DATKTF010000231.1:0-3629 GCA_035531255.1 Cellulomonadaceae bacterium | reverse complement strand
ACCAGCCCTGGTTGTACGCGAGCTCCCGCGTGACGCGGGCCTCTGCCTCCGAGGTGACCCCGAAGGTGGCACGAGTGCGCGGAGCCGTCCACAGGAAGCTCTCGAGCACGAAGATGTACACGTGCACGAGTGCGGCGATCGTCGCGAGGACGGCAGCGACCGTCGGGACGGTGGCGGGCATGAGCGGCCTTTCGTGAGGGGTCGACGAGCCGTCAGGCCGCGATCCGGACGACCATCTTGCCCGTGTTCTCGCCGCGCATGAGGCCGAGGAAGGCGGCGACGGCGTTCTCGATGCCGTCGACGACGGTCTCGTCGAACACGACGTCGCCGGCCGTGAGCCAACCGGCCATGTCGGCGCTGAAGGCCGCGAAGTGCTGCGTGTAGTGCCCGACCGTGAACCCCTGGAGGGTCAGCCCGCGTGTGATGAGGTTGCCGAGGTTTCGGGGTCCCGCAGGCGCGCCGGTCTCGTTGTACTGCGAGATGGCACCGCACAGCGCTGCGCGTCCGCCGTCGTTGAACGCGTCGAGTGCCGCCTCGAGGTGTTCGCCGCCGACGTTGTCGAAGTACACGTCGATGCCATCGGGCGCCGCCGCAGCGAGCTGGCCCGTGACGTCGCCGTCCTTGTAGTTGAATGCCGCGTCGAAGCCGTACCGCTCGGTGAGCAGCGTGACCTTCTCGGGCGATCCTGCCGAGCCGATCACGCGAGCGGCGCCCGAGAGCCGCGCGATCTGTCCCACCATCGAGCCGACGGCGCCGGCCGCACCGGAGACGAACACCGTCTCCCCGGGCGCGAGATGCGCGATCTCGCGAAGCCCGACATATGCCGTCAGGGCGGTCATCCCGAGCACACCGAGGTACGCGGACACCGGGACCCCGGGGATCTCCGGGACGACGCGGAAGCCGGTCGCGTCGTCCTGGGCGACGTCCCGCCACCCGAGCTGGTGGACGACGACCGAGCCGACCGGCACGTCGTCGGACGCGGACGCGATGACTCGGCCGACCGCACCACCGGTCATGGTCTCGCCGAGGGTGTACGGCGGCGCGTAGGACTTCCTGTCGTTCATCCGTCCACGCATGTACGGGTCGACGGACACGAACTCGTTGCGCACGCGGACCTGACCCGGTGCGAGCTCGCCGAGCTCGACCTGGACCGTCCGGAAGTCCGACTCGGAGGGCCACCCGACCGGGCGGGCGACGAGCTGGACCTGGGTGCTGACGACCGACGACATGGTGTCCATCCTTTGCTGAATTCTGAAACGATCGGTCTACTATAGGCACGTCGTCGGTAGACGCCGCGACGAGGAGGTGACCATGGGGCGCAACCAGGCCTTCGAGACCCCGGCCGTCGTCGCCGCAGCCCGAGACGTGTTCTGGGACCGGGGCTACGAGGCGACCTCGGTGGCCGACCTCGAAGAGGCCACCGGCGTCCACCGGTCCAGCCTCTACCACGCGTTCGGGAGCAAGCGCGGGCTGTTCGACGCCGCGGTCCAGGACTACCTCGATACGGTCATCCGGCCCCGACTGCGCGTCCTGACCGGACCGGGCGCCGGACGCGTCGGGCTGCTCGCCTACCTCGACGGACTCCGGTCCGCGGTCGAGGCTCTGCCCGCCGACTCCCCCCGGCGCGGGTGCCTGCTCGTCAACTGCGCCGCCGGCCTTGCCGGGCACGACGAGGCCGCGCGCACCGTGGTCGACGACTACCGCACCGAGCTGACCGGCGCCCTGCGTCACTCGCTCGCCGCCGCCGCCGCCGGCGACCTCGACGAGCGGGCCACCGTCCTCGCCTCCCTCACGATCAGCGCGATGCTGCTCGCTCGTATCAACAGCCGGGAGGCCGACCTGGTGCTCGTCGCCGCACGTCACCACGTCGCGGCGTGGACGACCAACGACCGCTGACAGGTCGCGCGCGCTGACGCGGAGGTAGCCGTTCCGATATCGTCGAGTTCTCCGTGTGCTCTCCGTGTGCTCTCCGTGTGCCCTCCGCGAGCCCTGCGTCGACTGGAGCCAGCCATGTCCGTGATCCCCACGAACCCGCGCCACATCGCGCTCGTCGCCCATGACAACAAGAAGGTCGACCTGCTGCAGTGGGCCGAGTACAACCGAGGGACCCTCGCCCACCATCAGCTGTACGCCACCGGCACCACCGGGACCATGCTCGAGTACGAGCTCGGCCTGCACGTCACGCGGTTCCTGTCCGGCCCGCTCGGCGGTGACCAGCAGATCGGCGCCAAAATCGCCGAGGGTCTCATCACGATGCTGATCTTCTTCTGGGACCCGCTCGAGCCGCAGCCGCACGACCCCGACGTCAAGGCACTGCTGCGCATCGCCACCGTCTGGAACGTGCCGATGGCGTGCAACACGGCGTCGGCCGACCTGATGATCTCCTCACCGCTGCTCTCGAGCGACTATCAGGTCGTCCGGCCCGACCTGGGTCCGCGCGGCTGGGACGGAACGGCGCCCGTCGAGGGCTGACCGCCTCACTGCGTCAGCGGGTCTCCGCCGGCGGGTTCGGGCCGTCGAGGATCGTCCGCTGCATCCAGGCGACGTCGTGCCAGGCGTCGTGCTTCCAGCCGATGTGCCGGTACGTCCCGACGGCCTCGAAGCCCATCGCGGTGTGCAGCCCGACGCTCGCCTCGTTCGGCAGCGTCATGCCCGCGACGACGGTGCGGAAGCCCCGATCGGCGAGCCGGGAGAACAGCGCCTCGTAGAGCGCGCGGCCCGCGCCGGTGCGCCGACGACCGGTCTCGAGGTAGATGCTGACCTCGCACGCCCAGCGGTACGCCGCGCGCGTCTTGAACGGACCGCCGTACGCGTAGCCGACGACGCGGGCCTCGTCCTCCAGCACGAGCCACGCATGGCTCCGTGCCGCGGTCGCGATGCGGGTGGACATCTCGTCGACTCCCGGAGGATCGATCTCGAAGGTGATCACGGTGTCGGTCACGTACGGGGCGTAGATAGCCGCGCACGCGTCACCGTCGCGCTCGGAGGCGGCGCGAATCACGGGAGCGAGAGAGATCATGACTTCGATAGTAGCGACTGAGTCTCCTATAGTGGCAGCCATGTCGACGTCGCTGTCCACGTCCCTCGCCTCGACGCTTCTCGAGGCGAGGCGCGCGCGCGGACTCTCCGCCAACGCTCTCGCCGAACGCTCCGGCGTCTCACGGGCGATGGTCGGCAAGATCGAACGGGGCCAGGCGCAGCCCACGGCCGTCCTGCTCGGACGTCTCTCGGCCGCGCTCGGCATGACCTTGTCCGAGCTCGTCGCCCGCGCCGAGGGAGACGTCGGCGACCGTCGTGTCGCCCGTGCCGACGACCAGCCGAGGTGGACCGATCCCGCCACCGGCTACGTCCGCCGCGCGGTGTCCCCCGACGCAGGCGGCCCGCTCGAGCTGGTCGAGGTGACGCTTCCCGCGGGCGAGCGCGTCTCCTACCCTGCCGAGGCGTACGCGTTCCTGCACCAGCAGATCTGGGTCCTCGAGGGCCGTCTGCTGTTCCACGAGGGTGACACCGAGCACGACCTGGCCGCCGGCGACTGCGTCCGGCTCGGTGCGCCCGCGCCGTGCACGTTCGTCAACCCCACCGACGAGGTGTGCCGCTACCTCGTCGCGCTCGCCCGGCGACGGGACTGA
>DATKTF010000230.1:0-2054 GCA_035531255.1 Cellulomonadaceae bacterium | reverse complement strand
GAGAACCTTGAGCGAGACGTTGCCGACGAGCTCCTTGTCGAGGCGGTCCTTCACCTGGCGGGCGGTGACCTTGTGGTTCTTGCCACCCCGGCCGGCGAGCGGCGAGGTGTTGATCCCGATGGTCATCGAGATCGCCGGGTCGTCGACCGTGATGAGCGGCAGCGGGCGCGGGTCGTCAGGGTCGGTCAGCGTCTCACCGATCGTGATGTCGGCGATCCCGGCCACGGCCACGATGTCGCCGGGACCGGCGGACTCCGTCGGCACGCGGTCGAGGGCGCGGGTCTCGAGCAGCTCGGTGATCTTGACCGTCTGCGTCGTGCCGTCGTGACGGCACCAGGCGACCATCTGCCCCTTGCGGATCTCCCCGTTGAAGACGCGCAGCAGGGCCAGGCGACCGAGGAACGGTGACGCGTCGAGGTTCGTGACGTGCGCCTGCAGCGGTGCGCCCTCCTCGTACGTCGGGGCGGGGATCTTCTCGAGGATCGTCCGGAACAGCGGCTCGAGGGTCTCGCTGTCCGGGAGCCCGCCGTCGGCCGGCTGGTTCATCGAGGCTCGACCGGCCTTCGCGGCCGCGTACACCACGGGCACGTCGAGGATCGCGTCGAGGTCGAGGTCCGGCACGTCCTCGTGCAGGTCGCTCGCAAGGCCGAGGAGGAGGTCGGTCGACTCGTGGACGACCTCGGTGATGCGCGAGTCCGGGCGGTCCACCTTGTTGACCACCAGGATGACCGGCAGCTTGGCGACGAGCGCCTTGCGCAGCACGAACCGCGTCTGCGGGAGCGGGCCCTCGCTGGCGTCCACCAGCAGGACGACGCCGTCGACCATCGACAGGCCGCGCTCGACCTCACCCCCGAAATCGGCGTGGCCCGGGGTGTCGATCACGTTGATCGTGATGCCCTCGGGGTGACCGAACTCCGCGGCCGCCGGGCCCGAGTAGTGCACGGCGGTGTTCTTCGCGAGGATCGTGATGCCCTTCTCGCGCTCGAGGTCGCCCGAGTCCATCGCGCGCTCGTCGACGTGCGCGTGAGCACCGAACGCGCCGGACTGCCAGAGCATCGCGTCGACGAGAGTGGTCTTGCCGTGGTCGACGTGGGCGACGATCGCGACGTTGCGCAGGTCGGAGCGCACGCGCTTGGCGGCAGGCACAGACATGAAGGACTCATTCCTGGAAGGGGGGTGCGCGCCGCGTCATGGGGCGCAGCCGCCCATTCTACGCGCCGGAGCAGGCGACCTCACCGGTCCGGTGACGACGGGCGCCTCGTCCTGATCTGCGCCTGCCGTCACCGGTGGCGGGAATCAGGCCGACGCGGTGCCGAACACGTCGAGCTTGCTGCCCGGGATCGCCTCGAGGAGCTCGCGCGTGTAGTCCCGCTGCGGGTGGTCGAAGACCTCGTCGGTCGTCGCGTACTCGACCACCTTCCCGGTCTGCATCACACAGACGCGGTCCGCGATCTGCCGCACGACCGCGAGGTCGTGCGTGATGAACAGGTAGCTCAGCCCCAGCTCGGCCTGCAGGTCGTTGAGCAGGGTGAGGATCTGCGCCTGCACCAGCACGTCGAGCGCGGAGACCGCCTCGTCGCACACGATCACCTCGGGCGAGAGCGCGAGCGCGCGGGCGACGGCGATGCGCTGACGCTGGCCGCCGGAGAGCTCGTTCGGGTACCGGCGCATCGTGGTCTGCGGGAGAGCCACCATGTCGAGCAGCTCGCGGACCCGCTTCTCGCGTGAGGCCTTGTTGCCGACGTGGTGCGTACGCAACGGCTCCTCGATCGTGCGGAAGATCGAGTACATCGGGTCGAGCGAGCCGTACGGGTTCTGGAAGATCGGCTGAACCCGACGCCGGAACGCGAAGAGGTCCTTCGGGCCAAGCGTGCTCATGTCGGTCCCGTCGAAGTACACCTTCCCCTCGGTCGGGTCGATCAGGTTGAGGATGATGTTCGCGACGGTCGACTTCCCCGATCCGGACTCCCCGACCAGCGCGAGCGTCGTCCCGCGCTGCACCTCGAAGGAGACGTCGTCGACCGCCTTGAAGTCGGTGTGCGAGCCAGGCCTGG
>DATKTF010000229.1:0-4693 GCA_035531255.1 Cellulomonadaceae bacterium | reverse complement strand
GAACGCAAGCGCGCCGAGGACGAGCTCACGCACAACGCCCTGCACGACACCCTCACCGGGCTGCCCAACCGCATGCTGCTCACCGAGAGCATCGCGCAGGCGCTCGCCCGGGCGGAGCGCAACGGGACCGGCGTCGGGGTGCTGTACATCGACCTGGACAACTTCAAGGACGTCAACGACTCGCTCGGGCACGCTGCGGGCGACGAGCTCCTCGTCGCGATCGCGCTGCGACTCACGTCGTGCATGCGCGACTCCGACACCGCAGGTCGGCTCGGTGGCGACGAGTTCGTCGTGATCTGCGAGGACCTCGCGGGTCCCGACGAGGTCACGGTGGTCGCCGAGCGCGTCACCCGCGCTCTTGCCGTCCAGCTCCCGGTCGCCGGGCGGCTCGTCACGATCTCCGCGAGCATCGGCATCGCCCACTCGACGAACCCTGCCGACCGACCCGAGGACCTCCTGCGCATCGCGGACATCGCGATGTACCGCGCCAAGGGGAACGGTCGTGCACGCTACGAGCACCCCGACCCGGAGCTGCAGGTCCGAGCGATCCGCCAGCTCGAGCTCGAGTCCGACCTCCGTGAGGCGCTGGAGCACCAGTCCGCGCCGCTCGCGACGAGCTGGACAGGTGCTCCGCTGCTGCTCGGCACCCCCGGCCCGCGTCCGGTTCACCACGACCAGCTGCGACTCGCGTATCAGCCCTGCTTCGACTCCCGGTCGCACCGGATGGTCGCCGTCGAGGCCCTGCTGCGCTGGGACCACCCGACCCGCGGCCACCTCAGCCCCGGTGAGTTCCTCGACGTCGCCGAGGACCGCGCCCTCATGGTGCCGCTCGGCCTGTGGGTCCTGCAGACCGCCTGCGTACAGGCGGCCGCCTGGGTGGCGACGTACGGATCCCGGGCCCCGGAGATGTGGGTGAACGTGTCCACCCGCCAGCTCGGGCGCAACGGCTTCGCGGCGTCGGTGGCGGACGTCCTCGAGGAGACCGGGCTCCGCGCGGACAGGCTGTGCCTCGAGCTCACCGAGCGTCAGGCGCTCAGCACCGCCCACTCGGCGCTCCGCGATCTCGACGCCCTGCCCGACCTCGGGGTCCGGCTCGCGATCGACGACTTCGGCACCGGGTACGCGGGCCTCGACTACCTGCGCCGGCTCCCGGTCTCCGCGCTCAAGGTCGACGCGAGCTACGTCGCGGAGATCGGCACCGGGACGACCGGTGCTGCGCTGATCGCGAGCGTGATCAACCTCGGGCGTGCCCTCGATCTGACCGTCGTCGCCGAGGGCGTCGAGACGGCGGAGCAGCGCGACGGGGTGACGGACCTGGGCGCCGACGTCCTGCAGGGCTTCCTGCTCGCCCGCCCCGGACCACCGGCCGCCGTCGACGCGCTGCTCGCGGGCCAGCTCGTCGAGGACGACCTCGCAGACCTCGAGGACGGGGAGGGATGGATCCGCCATGCCACCGGACCTGAGGCCTGACGTGCTCGGACCGGGCGACGACCGGGAACCCGCGACTCGGCCGACCCGCGCCGCTCGTCCGACCCGTCGCAGGTACGCGGCCGTCTCCGGTGTCCTCGCCGCGGCGCTCACCGTCGCGGTCGGTCATCTCGTCGCGGGCTTCGTCGGACCGGGATCGTCCCCGGTGGTCGCGGTGGGCGCAGTCGTCGTGGACCGCACGCCGCAGTGGCTCAAGGAGCTCGCGATCCGCGCGTTCGGCACGCACGACAAGACCGCCCTGTTCGTCGGCCTCGCCATCGTGCTCACAGGTCTCGCTGCCGGCGTGGGGGTGGTCGCGCAGCGATCACCTCGTGCTGGCGTGCTCCTGGTTCTCGTGCTCGGCGGCGTGGGTGCCGCGGCCGCGGTCTCTCGAACCGACGCGGGTGGTGCCGCGTTCCTCCCCAGCGCCCTCGGTGCAGCGGCGGGGGTCGTCGCACTCCGCGCGCTGGGTCGCCGGCTCGGCACCCTCGCCGACGCTCTCGACGAGCCCGTCGAGTCGGGTCCCGATCGACGCGCGTTCCTTCGCAGCGCCGGGGGCGTCGTCGTGCTCGCGGCGGTGAGCGCGGCGATCGGGAGCGCGCTCGGCTCCGTCGGTCGGGTGGCCTCCGCGGCCCGCGCGGCCGTGGTGCTCCCCCGAGCCGCGCGACCGGCGCCCGCCGTCCCGGCCGGCGCGCAGTCTCCGACACCGGGCGTCGTCCCGTTCGTGACGCCGAACCCGGACTTCTACCGCATCGACACGGCACTCGTGGTACCCGACGTCGACCCGTCCACCTGGTCGCTCCGGGTACACGGCCTGGTCGCGCACGAGGTCACCCTCACGTTCGCCGAGCTTCTCGCATCGAACCTCGTCGAGGCCGACGTCACGCTCACCTGTGTCTCGAACCCCGTCGGTGGCGACCTGATCGGCAACGCCCGTTGGCTCGGCCTGCCGATCCGTGACGTGCTGAGCCGAGCAGCTCCCGATCCGAGTGCGGACATGGTGCTCTCCACGAGCGTCGACGGGTTCACCGCGTCGACCCCGCTCGCTGTGCTGACGGACGGCCGCGACGCGCTTCTCGCCGTCGGGATGAACGGGGAGCCGCTGCCGCTCGCGCACGGGTTCCCGGTCCGGATGGTCGTGCCCGGGCTGTACGGCTACGTCTCGGCGACGAAGTGGGTCGTCGACCTCGAGGTCACCCGGTTCGCGGACCGTACCGCGTACTGGACCGAGCGCGGCTGGTCACCTCGTGGCCCGGTCAAGACCTCGTCCCGCATCGAGGTGCCTCGACCCGGCACGGTGGTGGGCCCCGGTCCCGTCGCGGTCGGGGGAACCGCGTGGGCACAGCACCGCGGCATCACCGCAGTCCAGGTGAGGGTCGACGACGGCCCCTGGACGACCGTCACGCTCGCGGCCGAGGACACCGTCGACACGTGGAGACAGTGGTCGTGGACCTGGGACGCGACGCCCGGGACGCACACCCTGGCCGTCCGCGCGACCGACGCGGTCGACGGTGTGCAGACCGGCACGGTCACCGACGTCGTGCCCGACGGCGCGACCGGATGGGACACGATCGACGTCACCGTCAGGGCGTGACCGCCGACCGGACGGTCATGAGATCAGGTCCGGCCATCACGAGCAGCACGACGCAGACCGCTGCCACCGCCATGCTGAGCCGGAACGGCCACACGCTGTGCGGTCGCACGAGGGCGACAGCCGCGCCGAGGCCGGCCAGGACGAGCGCGACCCCGCCACCGAGGAGGGCGAGGCCCGACGGTGGGGTCGACGGGCCGAGCACGATCACGGCGGTGGCCGCGACGAGGGCGGCCAGCGCGACTCCCGTCGCACGCGCGTGACCGAGGCGGTGCGGGAAGCCGCTCACCCCGGTCGCGCGGTCGTCCTCGAGGTCCGGGAGCACGTTCGCGACGTGCGCACCGACCCCGAGCAGGGCCGCGGCGAGCAGCCCCCACCACGTCGGCTCGGGTCGGCCGGGCTGCGCCACGACCACGAACAGCAGGAGCAGGCTGAACGACACGGCGTAGGGAAGCCAGGACGCCGCGGTGGCCTTGAGGCGGACGTTGTACGCCCAGGCGCTCGCGACCGCGGCCAGGTGGACCGCTCCCGGGACCACCCCGGTGGCGAGCGACAGGAACGCGCACACCGTGCCCGCTGCGAGCGCGCCGGTGCGCAGAGCCGTCGCGCTGACGAGCCCGCTCACGACCGGCTTGCTCGCCCGGCTGACCGCGCGGTCCCGCGCGGCGTCGAGCCAGTCGTTGGACCAGCCCACTGACAGCTGGCCCGTCAGCACCGCTCCGGCCACGAGAAGGCTCGTCCTGAGAGTCGACCCGACCCCCACCGCAAGACCGGTCGCGAGCGCGGTGACGACGACGGTCGGGCCTGGGTGCGACGCGAGGACGAACCCCTGCGGCGAGACCGTCGTCGTGCGCATCGGACCCCCACCCTCGAGGTGCACCCCAACCGGTGCCACCGCCTGTCGCCTGGCGGCCGACACTAGCAACGCGTCGGGCCGGATCGACCACCGCATGACACGATGCGCGGATGTCGCGCATCG
This sequence comes from Cellulomonadaceae bacterium, assembly GCA_035531255.1. Taxonomy (GTDB): domain Bacteria; phylum Actinomycetota; class Actinomycetes; order Actinomycetales; family Cellulomonadaceae; genus JAJDFX01. The sequence continues at coordinate 656 of DATKTF010000229.1, read as the reverse complement.
TCGCAGTCGCACCGGTGCTCGCCGGTCACCGCTACGAGCAGGCCGAGATCACCGCACGCCTCGGCCCGCTGCTGTCCTCCGACCCGGGTCGGCTCGCCGCGCTCGCACGCTTCCACGGGGCGAGCGGCGTCCGGACGCGCCACCTCGCGCTGCCACTGGCGCGCTACGCCGATCTCCGCAGCTTCGGCGACGCGAACGACCTGTTCCTGACGATCGGCGCGAACCTCGCCGAGGACGCGGTGCGACACGCCCTGACGGCGGCCGACCTGGCGCCGACGGACATCGACTTCCTGCTGTTCACGACGGTCACGGGGGTCGGTGCGCCGTCGATCGACGCGCTGCTGGTCGAGCGGCTCGGGCTGCGACCGGACGTCAAGCGCCTGCCGTCGTTCGGCCTGGGCTGCGTCGCGGGAGCGAGCGGGATCGCGCGCGTGCACGACTACCTGGCGGGACACCCCGACGACGTCGCCCTCGTCGTCTCCGTCGAGCTCTGTTCCCTGACGATCCAGCACGGTGACGACTCCACGGCCAACCTCGTCTCGAGCGGGCTGTTCGGCGACGGCGCGGCTGCCGTGGTCATGGTCGGCGATCGTCGTGCCGCCGGTCGCGAGGGCGTGGACGTCATCGGGACGCGCAGCGGGGTGTACCCGGACACG